>JBDRIL010000001.1:0-10375 GCA_043815885.1 archaeon
AAAATTAACTCTTGATTTACTTTTGAAATGCACTTTCTGATTAAATAATGGATGAAGTTTTGCTCGTTCTTCTTCTGACAATTTTTTTAAGCAGTTTTGGCAAATCAATTTTCCTTCATAAGGATAAATACATTTAGCACAAACCGTTTTCCCGCACCTATTACACAAGTATCCAACTGGATCAAAAAAGTAAGGAGTGGCTTCCCTGCAAATCGGGCACCATTGCGCCCAAAAGGGTTCTTTATCGAAGACAGCTTCTTCTTTGTCGGATGTCTCTTCAATTAATTCATCTGCTTTCCTTACGTCGGTTTCTTCTCCGGTAATTTCTTCTACTTTTTCTTCGTTCATTGCTAATAATTAGTGCTTTCTAATATTTAAACATATTCGTAAAGCGATTTCTGCTCTACTTTTTCGTTTGAAAAAATCGATGCAATCTCTTTTTCAGCCAAATCAATTCTCTGCTTTAAGTAATTACTTAATTCATATTTTTCTATCAGCATTCTCGCAATCTTCAGGTATTTCTTTACTGAACCTTCTGCAATAGTTAAAATTAAATTCCCGCCACACTTAGTGCATTTCCCGATTAATGGAACCCTCCTGTATTTGGCGTTGCAGGAGGTACATCTGAAATTCTGTTTGCTGAATGATCTGGCATTCCCGATGATGTCTGGAAGAAAATGAGAAAGAATTACTCTTTCCAATGCATCTTTTTTATCTACTGCCGCAATCTTTTCCTGCAGTATTGCCTGCCTTAAAACTTTTTCTTCCATTGTCTTTAGCTGAACGTATCTGCTTATCTTTGGCCCTAAATCAAATGTTTCAGTTGAATGAGTGAAATTAAGTTCAGTGTACTGGTCCTTTCTCCCCAGCTTCTCTTTCACTGTTGGAACAAATTTAAGGTGGGGTTCACTTAACTCTAATGTTTTTTCATAGAACTCCAATGGAAACTCAGCACATGTTTCCATTTCATATACTTCATTATCTATTTCGCTTGGATTCAATGCAACAGTAAAAACCAATGGAGCATCCATTCTTCCGCCCCTGCTTTCAGGCAGGTAATGCTCAGAGAAATTAATTAATGGATCCAACAACAACATTATTGAATCCTGGTCCCCGTCGCAGTCATAGACGGCTAAATTTCCGAATCCTCCAATATAAGATTTGTTTCCTTCAACCATTAAATCATAAACATATTTTTCCTTGTTTTTTATTTTCTTGATTTCCTTAATTTCATCTAAAACGAATTTCCCTATTTTTTTGATTCTTTTACCTCTAATTTGTTTCTCTTTAAGCAATTTAATTAATTTTCTTTTTCTATTTCCTATTAATCCATTCCTGATTCTATTCAAGTCTGTTGAATAAATTCTTATTCCACAAGATTTTATTTTTTTCTTTATCCCCTTTTTCTCATAGAATTTTTTCACATAACCCGAACTGATTTCCCTTTCTTTTTCTTCAAAGAAATGAGGGAATATCCCAAGGCGATTACATAACAACCCAATTCCATTTGTCAATCCTTCATTCACTGAAGAGGTTTTTACACAATTATAATCAACAGAACCATCCCCAGTTATGTATAATCCAAGAGCTCCCTCCACACATTTTTTATTTGATGACAAAACTTGAGATGGAACCTGCTTATTTTTTGCATTTGTTCCCGCACTCAGCATTTCTTTAAAGAAATCATAATAAACTCTTCCGCTCAGTGTAAGGTACTCTAAATCACCATCTTTCTTGATTGTAGCTTCTCTGCAAAAGACCCTTTTTATATTTTCTTTTATTCTGTTTGTGATTTCTTTTTCTGCTGAAACCATATTTACTTGATAAACAAATTTTTTTCTCTTTTGGTTATCTGTTGTCCTGCAATATCCTTCAGCTAAATAATGCCCAATAATTTCCCCCACTTCTTTGTTTAATTCAATTGTCGTCGGAATCGTGCTTTTTTGTTTGTTGTAACCAATTAATAGATTCTTAAAATCAAAGGCATTCTTCCCCATTTTATTAATTATTTTTTCAAATAAGTCTAATGGAATTGAATCAAAATCAATTGCTGTGTGAATTGCCTTTCCTTGCTTATATGGATCCTTCAAATAATCTCTGTAATCCAACTTTTCAGCAACTTTCCAGCAACCACCATTCTTTTTTACCCATTCTTTTACTTCTTTTTTTGCGTTATGTATCCTCAGTTTTTGTTTAATTTCTTCTGGTTTTTTTAAGTAGAATTCTAAGACATCAATTTTTTTGGTTTCCTTTTCAGGTTTGAATTCTAATAAACTTAAAAGTTTGTCTCCCACTTTCAGGTTTCCAACTTTGTTTTTTCCAACTTTATTTTTTTCGTGAATCAGCATTTGATGATCCTTAGTTGCAGTAATTTTTCTTCCATACTTCGTTTTTATTTCATATAATTCTTTTGGCGCTTTTTGTTTAAGCAAAGCAGTTACCCTTTCCCTTTTCAATTCTCCTTTTTTATTTATTGCATAAGTGTGGGTGTCCTCTAGTGGGATTTCTTCACATGTCCCGCCTTTATCTAATGAGCCAATCTCAGCCAAATGTAATCCTTGTTCTGAATTCAATAGAACTTGAGTGTTTCCTGTCAAACAATTTCTCCTTTTGCACATTATAAAATAAGGATGCCCCCATCCAACTCTTGATTTAGTGTAGCCAATCACTCTTCCGACAATTCCTGCGGAAGTGTGTGGAGCAAGACTAATAACTAATTCTCCGATTAAATCCTCTTTTATTTTTGCATTATAGAAGGCTTTCATTCCATAAAATCTTTCAAGTAATTCATCAATGAATTTACTTACATTCACTAACCATTCTCCTGCCCCTTCATTTACTATTATGTCCTGGGGGAATAATTCAACCACTTGTTCTTCTTTCACTAATTCCTTTCCTTTAGCGTCTTTCCTGTAACCCAATTCCCTTGCTTTTTTTACACTCATTCCAATCTCTTTTGGCTTGAAATGAGTTATTGGGGCATTAAGTAATTCAAATCTTGAAGTAGCGTCCCTGAATATATGCACGTTGTGTTTTGCTCTAAGGATTCCTTTTTCTAATGGCTCTGCTTCCTTTGATTCATTGATTAATCCCTTTACTCCCTTCACTATTTCAGGCATCTTTACCTTTAATTTTTTCAGTGCCTTCTGGCTTAATTTCTCTAAATCGATTTCCTGTTCTTCAAATCCTTTTGTGTCTCCATTGCATTTCTCGCATTTTTCTTTTTCAGTCAGCCTTCCGCAATTAATGCACTTGTTTACTTTAATGGTTTTTTCTCCGCACTCAGTACACACAGGCAGAAAACTTTTCTTATTGCATTTAAGGCATTTATATAATCCAATTTCTGCCTTTATTGGCTTTCTTTCACTGGAAGAAGATTCAATTGCTTTGTTAATGCTTCTGGTGTTTCCTCCGCTCAATCCAATTGGAAATAAAATATGGGGGTTTCCTTTCATTTCCCTGGGTTTTGCTTGTTCTGGTCTCCCCATCCTCGCCCCAATAAATGTTCCGGCTTTATCCTTTATTTTCATTCCACTGAATTCACTTAAAACATCCAAAATATTCCCGTTTATTTCTTTTGGAACTTCTTTTGTGCTTAATGTCCCAATGGTTTTAAGGAAAGAATAAGCAAACTCTTCTCCAACAATAATCCTTCCTTTCTCTAATTTGTGGGGTAATCCAATTCTCTCAAGCAATTCCTTTACTTTCTCCTTGTCTTCAAATTTTACTCCAACTATTTTTTCTTTTTCAAATACCTTTTCTGCCTTCCTTGCTTCCTTCATTAATTCAATTAATTCCTTTTCTTTCAGTGCAGTGTAAAAATGAAGGTATTTTGGATGCAATGGAACCTTTAACTGTAAACTCAATTCCACTGCTTCAAACTGATCCATGGAATTAATTTTCTCCAACAACTCTTCCCTCTTTTTTTCATTTAATTTTTTCCCTTTTTCCAGTGCTTTCTCCAACTCCAGTTTATACCATTCCTCCACGTAAGGAGAAGGAACTAAGGGATGGGCTGTCTTCCTGAAATCCCCTACAGTAATCAGTATGTCTCCTAAAAAAAGTATTTTTTTTATTCTTCGCTTTACTTTTTCTGCTTCCTCTATTGAATTAAGCTTTATTACTTCTCCATCTTCAAGTAATATTATTGGGCCGTCAATTGAATCACATGGAAAGAGCTGGGCTGCCTTTCCAGGGCGTTCAATCCTTATGTGTGTTCCTACTGCAATGAATTCATCCAATACAATCATTGTTGCTGGATTAATTCCTTTCCCCATTATTCCTGTATTCCTGCTTCTTCCATACCTTATCCTGAATCCCCCGTACTTCATTGGATATGCAAGGAGTGGCCTTCCTGCAGCAATCCTGTCAAGATACTTGTCTATTGGCTTTAATTCATTCTTTGCTTCCCCTGTCTTTTTTACCTTTACAATCTTTTCAAGCCAATTCCAGTCAAGGTTTAATTCTTTTGCCCATTCCATTATCTTCATTGCTTTCAAGGCAACTCCCTCGGATATAACCAACCCCATTCCCCCCCTGATTCTGTTGGAGGGAATTCTTTCCAAGTCTCTGTGCACTGATACCTCTCTTTCCTCTGTTGGCACTCCATTAACGCACACTGGACAGCCTCTTACAATTGTCCTTATTTCTTCCTCGCTCACCATATACTGTCTTGAAATTATTTCTGTCTGGTAAATCATTATTTCTTCTACATATCTTTCCACTTCTTCATCTGTTGGCTTGTATCTATCTATATCCAGTAACTTTCTTGCATAGTCCCCTAAAATCAATGGAAGAACTGTTGCAGAACCTCCTGCTGCTCTTATTGGTCCAGCAAAATAGACATCCACATACCTGCTTCCGTCAGGGTTCTTACTAATAATTATTTTTGGAACTCCGTCTATTGGCGCTACAACCACTCCCTCTGTCTCTATAACCAGACAAGTCTTTATTGCTTGTTCAATTCTCTCTGATTGGTTTGGGATAGAGCACCATTTCTGTTCAATTATTTCCTTGAATAATCTAAAGATAACCTTCTCCCTGTCTCCTTTTTCTTCCTTGTGTAATTCCCTGAATCTTTTTGCCACTCCTTTGGGGCCAATTATTTCCTCTGTTCTCTCAGCCAAGTCACTTACTGGAATTGATTCAACTTCTCTGTCCACATCCAGTCCTTTTTCTCTTGCTTTTTTTGCTATGCTGAATCTTTCATTCACTTTTTCTTTTAATTCATTGAAGTAGTTATTCACTTCTTTTGTTGCAATTAATTCACTCAATCCTCTTCCCCTCTTTCCTCTGATTCCATTTCCTCTAATACTGTTCCCTCGCCTGCTTCTTCAGTGTAAAAAGCTCTTTCATGTATTTTTCCTGTATTCAATTCCAGTATTGATGCAATTCCCGGCGTGGGAGAATGGCCTTGCGTTACCTGAAATTCTGTTTTCTTCTGCCATGTTCCAGCACAAACAACTATTGTTCCCCTGTATTCTCCGTAACCATTGTGATGTAAATCCCCCCCAAAGTACAAGTCCGGAACTTCCTTCAACAGCATGTAATCCTTTTTTTCTGGAACGTATGGACGTTTCATTCCATAGCTTGGCATTAAATCCCTTTTCTTTATTAATTCGATTACTGCGTCTTGTGGCTTATTGTAGCTTAAATAACTCACTGAGGAATACAAATCATGCAGTGAAGGCCCGTGATAAAGCAAGCATTTTAATCCTTCCACTTCAATCCATCCAGGAGAACTCAGGAAATGAAAGTTCTTTCTCTTATACAATTCAGGCACGAATTCTTTTGGCAATGCAGGCTGTGGGTCAGCAAACCTTACTGCATCATGCTGTCCTGGGATAATTACTACTTCAATGTACTCTGGAACCTCCAGCATTATTTCTTCAAGTTTCTTGTATTGCTCATAGATGTCCCTTATATTTAATTCATTTATTTGTTTTGGGTAAATCCCTATCCCATCAACACTGTCCCCCAAAACAAACAAGTACTTTATTTTTCCAACAAACTTTCTCTCCTTTTCGCTTCCAGTGTTTCCTTTCAGCCACTCAAGAAATCTCTGGAAGGAATGCTCTAGAAATAGTTTGCTTCCCACATGAAGATCGCTTATTGCAACCAAGTTCAGTGCTCTTTCGGCTTTCTTGAATTTATTCAATGGAATTTCAGGCAATATAATTTCCTTTATTATAATCATTTCCTTTGAGATCTTTGTTCCCTTCACTCCAATAACGTAGTCAGGAAGAATTCTTTCACTCTGTTTTGTTATTCTTGCATTCTCTTTTGAAATAACCCCGATGCATTCTCCCTCCAGATCCTCCAGCCTTAGAGCAATATTTTCATTTTTTGTCTTCCATTTATCTCTAATCATTCCAATGAATTCTATTTCTGTATTGTTTCCGGCAAGCTTCACTCTCTTTATTGGAATTGGATTGAAGTTCGGCCGTTTCTTTAAAATGGCCTCAAGTGAATTAAATTTATCCTGAAAATAAGCAATGAAATCCTTTACCTTTCCTTCAGAGGTTGACTGATTCGTTACATTTAATTCATCCAATACCTTTATCCTTGCCTCAACTTCCCTTGCGATAGGATTAAATCCTTTCTTTTTTATTATTACTTCTTTTGGTTTGGATTCATTTAATTTTTTTTCTATTGATTTCCTTGATAAAACCATTTCTTTATTCAAGGCCAATTCATCTATAACCTTCCTGTAATCCTTTGCTCCTTCAAGCAACCCTATTGCATTTGGTTCTATCACTACATTCTTTTCTCCGGCATAATCTATTATTTTCTTTCTCTTTTCTTCCATTACTTTACCTTCTCTTTTATTGCCTCCAATTCACTGATAAGCGTCCAGATGTCAGTTCTTGTATGGGAAGGCATATTTATGTCATTGCTTATGTCGTCCAGCTTATATATTGCTGCAGATACATTCACTCCTAATTCTTTATTGTCTTCCTTTACCTTGTTCTTTGCTTCCTCCACTACTCTCCTGATGTTTCTTGGAACACCGTTATCCTCTATTATTGAATCCATTAATTCAAGGGCATAACTAGTGTCAATCTTCTTCATTTTTCATCACCTCTGAAAATTCGCCTAAAAAATAGGTTTTCTTTTCTCCCTTTAAATCTATTAAAGGGAAATTAATTTAAAATGAATTTCAGCAAGCATTCCTTTAATTCTTTCTCTTTTCCCTCTCCGCCAAGACAATACTCTCTCTCCCCAACCAATTCAATTACATTCCTCTTTTCCTTTTCCTCCACTAAATCAATTTTATTTATAACTAAAATAACTTTTATTCCCTTATTCTCTATTTCCCTCAATAGATTCAACTGCTTCTCTAACTCAAACCCGCAATGCATTGTTGGATCCAATACAAAAACAACCCTTCCTTTTAATTCCCTTAATGCACTCCCTGCCTTTCTCTCTGCCTTATTCCTTTTCTTTTCCTCTCTATCCAGCAGTCCAGGAGTATCGATTACCTGGAATTCCCTGTTCCTGACAGTAAAATAACCTAATTCAATCTTCTTTGTAGTAAAAGGATAAGCAGCAATCTTTGGTTTTGAACCAGTCAGTCTCTTAAGCAGAGTCGTTTTCCCTGTGTTGGGGTAACCTGCAAGAATCAATGAAGGAATCTCAAATTTAATTGCAGGAAATTCCTTTAATTCCCTTTTCACTTCATTCAATTTCTTCACTGTTTTCCCTAAATCCTTTTTCAGGGAAAACATTCTTCCAAAAAACTTCTTGCTTTCCCTGAATATGTCTCCCTCTTTTTCAGCATGATAAATTGAATTAATTGCCTCAATCCTCATTCTCACAATAATCTTACTCATTCTCCCAATCCTGCTCAATTCCTTCTTCAATTCATCCACTCCAATTACTGCCTCAATCAATTGCTGGTAAAAGGGATGCATTGAATCAATCGAAGGAAATCCCTTCACATAATCCCTCAATTCCTTACTCAAATAATTAGATACTGTCTTTACCTTTATGCCCTCTCTTTTAGCCAGATACTTCTTCTTATTCCTGATCCCCTTCACGCCTGCAGCTTCCTTTTTCGCTTCTTTGAAAGCCCTCTCAATCAATTCATTCAATTCAATAAATGCTCTGGCCAAACCAAAAAACCTTCCATAATTTCTTAATAGAAAAAGCAGTGAAGTTATTTTAAGGAGCAGTTTTTTTAGCCGCTCCCACCTACACACAAGGGTTTACATAAGCCAATGCTTGAACCATCGGCACAACATCCTGTCCCACCAGGGCAAATGCAACCCTCAGTCTCACCACAAGTGCATCCAACAAAAGAAGGGTTTCCTGGATCAGAATAATCATATTCCAAAGTACACGCAGAACCTGGTTCTGCGATAATGTTTCCACAGGAACCCCCAGTGTAAACCCATTCAGAGGCTGAGTCTTCTCTTCCTACTGCATCAGTTACAGTCAGTGTCACTGTTTTCATTACATAGCCTGAATATACATGTGGTGGCGGGTCTTTTTCATCCGAAGTTGTCCCGTCCCCAAAAATCCATTCATTTGCAACTATCTCCTCTGCAGTTTTATATGATTGATTAGTAAAATTAATTGTTTTTCTAGGAGGATCGCCACCATCATGCACCCAATCAAATGCCGCTACAGGATAAAAATCAATATCAATTGTTTTTTTTGCTGTGTTTTTTCCTCCCTCGTTGTCAGTAACAGTTAATGTCACCAGATAAGGAATGTTTTGAGTGAATTCATGTGTTGGGTTTGAGAGTGTTGAAGTTCCTCCATCTCCGAAATTCCAGCTCCAACTATCAATGCTTCCATTTGGGGTAGTTGAGGTATCAGTGAATTCTACTTCAATTGGTGCGGGGCCTCCACTATCCCCAATACTTGTCTCAAAATTCGCTTTTGGTCCTTCTGCTTTGCCTATTTCTTCTTCAAATAATCCTTTTCCTTTATTTACTGAATTAGTTCCTGTTTCTCCGATTGAAGCCATTATAGCCACAGATACAGCCACAAGTATCAGTACCCCTCCAATTATTATAAGATACTCTAATCCTCCTTGTCCTTTTTCATTGTGTGCCTGTGGCATACAATGTTTTTTTGATAAAACTTTTAATAAAAGTTTTTTTTCCTTCATTTCCATTCCTTCCATTAATAGATAGTTTTTCTTTATTTATAAATTTATTCCTTCAGTTTTAAGAAGGAGCAACTGTAATCAATTTCATTGCAGTGTGTGTTCTGGAGTCGTCATCTGTATGCCATGCAGTTAATTCTACCCTGAATTCCCCGCAGGAAGTGTAATTGTGTGTTTCTTCAAATGCAATTGATATAGGGCTTCCATCCCCATAATTCCATTCATAGCTGTTTGCTCTTTCTGATTTATTTGTAAAGGTAACCTCAGCTGAAACAGATTCACAATTAACTGAAAAACTCACAGGGCTTGCAGTAAACCTTGCCATTGGCCCTAATAGAGTGTCCAAATCTTCTTCGAATAATTCTCCTCCCTCATTTACTCTGTTTTTTCCTGCCTCTCCCAGGGAAGTCATTACCACTATTGCTACAGCTATTAATAGTATTACTCCTCCAAGCAACAGCAAGTACTCCAGTCCTGTTTGCCCTCTATTATTCATTTCAATAAACTAATTAGTTTTTTCTGTTAATAAACTTATTGGAAAATGAATAAATCAATCAGTCCGAAATAATTGTGCAACTCTGGTAAGTCGCAATGTCTGCTGGGATACATTCTCCAGGAGTTTCAGTATCAAGTGCACAGCAAATTGACCCTGCACCAAAACGACTGCAGTCCTCGCATTCAGTTCTCTCTGCCAAAAAACACAAACACCCAGTAGCTTCTACTGGAGCATCTGGATCACTGAAATCATATTCCAGTCCACATGCATCAGTTGGTTCTGCTATTCCATTCCCGCACACTCCCAGAACACGAACATTTCCTGTAGTGGTGGATTCTCCTCCTCTCTTGTCGTTTACTGTAAGTATTACTTCTATTCCGCCTTCATAATAGTCATCGTATTGGTGCACTGGATTTTGTTCTGTTGAATTTACATCATCTCCAAAATCCCAGTTCCATTCAATTATTGCGTCATCCAAATCCTTTTTGTCTGGGGAACCTGAATTAGAGTCATCAAAGAAATTAATTGTTTTAATTGCACTCAATTCATGTCTATAACTAAAGTTTGCATCAGGAGGCGTGTCTGGAGGAATAATGCTGATTAATTCATCTGCATAACTCTTTCTTCCATCATTATCTGTTACTTTTAGTATTGCCAAAAATCTTCCATATTCAGTGTATTGGTAGGTTGTATCTCCTGGCGCGGCATTTATTATTTCTGTTTCTCCGTCTCCAAAGTCCCATTCCCATTCAACAATATTTGCT
>JBDRIL010000002.1:0-2885 GCA_043815885.1 archaeon
ATAACAAAAGATTTGTTTTGGGGATTGATACGGGAAGCAGAACATTGTGTGCGATTACTTTGTTTGATTCTTTTAAAGATAAAGTGATTAAACAATTGTATCTTGGCAGGGATGTTTGGATTAAACAGAATAAGATTTCTATGAGAAGGAGTAAACTTCAAAGTCTTGCTGATAGAGGTAATAGTAGGGCTAAAAAGTCTTTGCATAATCTTAAGTGTCATGAATCTGATTTTGTTAAGACAAGAGTGTTTCAAATAGTTTCTCAAATAAGAAGACTGGCTGTCGAATATAATACTTGTATTGTCACCGAAAGGCTTTCTTTGAGGAAGAAAAGACTTAATAGGAACGCAAATAAGAGAGTTGCTAGAATTCCTTATTCTAGGTTGTTTAGTCAATTGAGGGCTGTTTGTTTGAGGGATGACTTGTTTTTTGAGCAAGTTAATCCGAAGCATACGTCTCAGTCTTGTCCTAAATGTAGTTATGTTTCTTCTAATAATAGAAGTAATTCGTTGTTTGCTTGTAAATCCTGTGGTTTTACCGCAAATGCTGATAGGATTGCTTCTTTTAACATCACTCAAAGAGCGAGCGTAATTGCTCAGTATTCTTTGAGTCAGATGGCTGTAAACCCATCTTTGCCTTCGAATGAAGGCGTTGTTAAAATGTTCTGTGAACATGTTGCATCGCCTGAAGAAAGCCTAACACTTTAGGGTAGGGTAGTTTACTCAATCACTGCCTCAACCAATTCACCTATATCCCTAACTTCTTTTATTTCAATATTCCAGTTCTGGTCCCTAGCATAATCATTCAAATCCAGAATCTTTGGAACATACTGCACTCTTCTGATTGTAATGAACCCCCTTTTTTCTTCCTTTACCTGCTGTTCGTAATAGGTTACCTTGCTCTGCCCCAGAGGAACAATGAATTCCTTCAATCCATTTTCTGCTGCAGCTGCAGTCTTCTCAATTACTCCTCCAATCGGACCAATTCTTCCATCCACTTCAATTGTTCCAGTAATTGCAACATCCTCTCTCACTTTCTTCCCCTCTATTGCTGCAATTGTTGCTGCAGCAAGAGCTGCCCCAGCACTCGGTCCTCCAATCAATTTAGCATCAGTTCCTTCAATTGAATAAATTACATCCCTTCCC
The DNA here is from genome assembly GCA_043815885.1 of archaeon. GTDB lineage: Archaea > Iainarchaeota > Iainarchaeia > Iainarchaeales > 1-14-0-10-31-34 > JBDRIL01. The sequence goes on from JBDRIL010000002.1 coordinate 1,146, forward strand.
TCCAGACTCTTTTTAGTGAATGCTTCAGCTATCTTTGAAGCAACTTCAATTGATTGCTGTGTATCGGGTTCAACAAAAGGATTTGCATTGAATAAAATCCTTGTCTTGCCTGAATCATTTGCAATTATTTCCACTACTCCCTTACTCATTACCCCTGTCTCTCCCTGCTGTTTTACTGCAACAATATTCACTTCCGCTGTAAGCCTTTTTTCCGGAAGCAATTCATATATGTTTGTTTCCTGTCCAGGAATGAATTGCAGCAACAGCATTCCACTGAATAATCCAATAACATAAATCAGAATAAATAAAGTGACTAAAACACTTTTTTTTGAAGACATTAGGCTTACCTTTAATGAATTACTTTTAAGGAATTCTTTTTAATTGTATGCCGAAGGCATACAATGCTTTTTTGATAAAACTTTTTCTAAAAGTTTTTTTAATTCTTCCCTTATTCCAAGTAGATTGTCTTTCCTTTTTTTCTCACTTTATGCCTTTGCGCGTAATTCAGGAGATAATGAATAGTGCTTTTAGGGATCCCAGTCATTCTCTCTATTGCCCTTATGCTCTTGTAGTCCCCTCTTAACTCATTTATCCTTAATATTTGCTCTAAATCAGTCTCTAATGCCCTTCCCCTGCTGTTATCCTTCACCAACACAATTCCTTTTTCCTCTATTAATTTTCTTGCCTTTTCACTCAGTCTCTGCATTGTTGAATTGGAGAGAGATATTTCCCTTATCCCTCTCTTTTCAAGCAATTCCCTCAATAATTTAATTTTGATTGGCCTGGGCAAATGAATCTTTTCTGCATCCAATGGAATAGAAGAAACAGAAACCGAACCATTCATTGAGTACTTCATTTTATTTCTCCTTTTTTTTCCTTGAACCTCGATTCCTGGATTTTCTTCTTTATTTTTTTCTTTAAAATAAACAGAATAATTATTATTGTTATCAAGATTATTAATGGATTTATTTCAATTACTGGAGAAACCCTTGTTTCCTGCCATTCTTCCACTGAAAAGCCTTTGGTTTTAGTGTTGTCTCCTTTAATTGTCTCCAGGAAGATTTCTCCATTGTATTCATAGTATGCTGTTGCGTGTATCGAGTAATTGTGTTTTTCTCTTAATGGTGACGGTCCAGTATCATAGGAATAAAAATAAGTGTTTACATCCATTGGTTCAATGAATTTATTTATTGTGTGTTCTCCTCCCAGTATTCTTCCTGTTTCTGGATCGAATATTTTGAATCCTACTGTGATTGATAGTTTTTTGTCGCTTACATTCATTACGTCTGCAGTGAAGTTTATGTCTTCATTCATTCTAACTGTTTTTGGTTCTACTTCAAGGTAATTGATTTTAGTTAATTGCGCGTTCTCTATTATTGCATTGAAGTCATATGGAACCAGTTCCCCATTATTTTTAACGCCAAAGAAACTCATTTCAAATTCTCCGTTCTTGTCACAGAGCAGTTCTGCTGTACTGTTCCACCAGTCTCCGGTTATATCTATTTCTTTGTTGGTTGTTTTGCATGCGTCTTCGTCTACTCTCATCCATTTCTCCAATTCTTCATCGTAAACGCTTCTTCCCTTAAACATCCAACCAATGTTCGTTACATTATAAGCCCATGCGTCACTCAAATATTCTCCCTCTAAAACCAATGGCGTTCCAATGAATCCAATGAATGGATCACTTACATTAAACCTCTCATCCCATGATGAAACATGGTTTTGAAGGCTAACCTCTCC
>JBDRIL010000003.1:0-3679 GCA_043815885.1 archaeon
GCCGCCTCCTGAATTACAGGTAACTGTAAGCAATACATAAGGAATTTTTTCTGCCCCGTGTTTTTTTATTACTCCTTCTAGTTTCTTTAAATCAATGTTTCCCTTGAATTGGCATTCCTTCTCACAATCAAATGCTTCTCCTACTGCGCAATCAGTTCCTGTCGCTTTCCTGTATTCAATGTGGGCTTTAGTAGTGTCAAAGTGAATGTTTCCTGGAATGCAATCGCCTTCCTTTACTAAAGCTGTATCCAGCACGTTTTCTGCTGCCCTTCCCTGATGGACTGGAAGAACATACTTTAATCCGGTTATTTCTTGAATGGATTTTTCCATTCTGTAAAAGCTCTCTGCCCCGCTGTATGCTTCGTCTGCATTAAACATTGCACTCCATTGAGCATCACTCATTGCATTAGTGCCTGAATCAGAGAGTAAATCAATGAATACATCCCTTGATTTGAGAAGGAAGACATTATATCCTGCTTCCTTTATTCTCTTTATTCTTTCCTCTCTTGGAATAAGCCTGATTGATTCAACCATCTTTATTTTATGTCTTGGGACTTCTTCAATCCAGCCCATACTTAATTGAAAGAAACAAAACAATTAAATTCTCTTATTGTGTTCTTTTTATTGCGGATTAAAAATGGTTGAAGAAAAGAAAATAGGAACACATCATATAGAGCGAATTCCTTCAGGAATAAATGGATTGGATGAATTAATTGAAGGAGGACTTGAAAAAGGTTCAGTTATCCTGGCTACAGGAAGTGCTGGAACAGGAAAAACCACTTTTGGCTTGCAGTTTCTTTATTATGGAGTAAAAAAATACAATGAATCAGGAATACTTATTTCCTTCGAGGAAACAAAGGATTCATTGTACAAGCACAATGAAGAATATGGATGGGATTTTGAGGGATTGGAGAAAGAAAAAAAGTTCATGGTACTGGAGTACAAGCCACATCAGGTGGGAAAGCTTCTTGAGCAGGGCGGCGGTCCCATAAGGGATGCAATAAAGAGCATTAATGCAAAGAGGCTGGTGATTGATTCAATTACTGCTTATGCTTTATTGTTCAAGGACGAGTACCAGCAAAGGGAATCTGTACTGAAATTTTTTGATATGCTGAGGAAATGGGGTTGTACTTCAATAATTATTTCAGAGATGAGCCCAAGAGAGGCAGAGACATCCAAAAGCTCGGTTGGTTTTCTGGCTGATGCAGTGATTTCCCTTTACTATGAAAAGAGAGGAGAAAAGGATGTAAGAGTGCATTCAATGGAAATACTTAAAATGCGTGGAACAAAGCACACAAACAAAATGTGCGCTGTTGCATTCGAGAAGGAAGGAATAAAAATATATGCGGACATAGAGGTATTTTGAGTTGGGAAAAATGGTTTACAGAAACTCTGAATTAAGCCAGGTTTTTAGGGCATTATTCTTTTTTCTCGCAGGAATCATTCTGATTACTTTTTTCCTTATAACCTTCATTGAGGGAATTCTTTTGCAGATGGAAAAACAGAGCGCTTTTTCAGCGGTTTATTATTTTGTTAGTTTGTGCTGTATTGCCGCCACATATTGGACTTATTTAAAGGCAAAGGCAGTGCTTAGAACCATCTGATTTCAAAAATAAAGGAATTTATTTATATTAGTTTAAACCTATTAATAGATTAATGAATAAAATTATTTTATTTTCTGTCGGCGGGATAGTGTTTTTAGTTATTGTTTTTTCTATTCTATTTATCCTGTTTTTTGGGGCGGCTTCCTACTATCCTTTTCCAATAACTGCGGCACAAAAAAATTGTGTTGTAGATGAAGATTGCAAGATTGTGGAATTGAATTGTTGCCAATTTTGCGAGTGCGGCAGGTGTGTTAGCGTGACTACTACTGCTGCTTCAGAGATAAGAGAATGGAAAGAAAATAATTGTATTAGAAGTATGTGCCCTCTAGTTTCATGTATTGTCCCGTTAGTGCAAACAAAGGCTTTCTGTAATTCTGGTCAATGCGGTGCAAAAAGAACTGCCAACTGTGAAGCAATTTGTTATGGGGGCTATAAAGAAACCCTATTAGAGGAAGCAGCAAAAGAAATCGATATGACAAAAGAAGGATTATTAAAACAGTGTAATTGTTGATTATTTCAAAAAAGTATTTTAATTACTTTGCCCTTCTTATTATGGAGTAAAATGAAAGGACAGAGTTCAATAGAGTTAATAGTGATTTTTGCTGTTTCATTGATTGCATTAGGGGCAATTATTTCTATCTCTAATTCGCAGATGAATACATTGAATGCACAGAAACAGAAGCAGACTGCATTAACTTCTGTAAATGACTTGGCTGAGGCAGTGAAGGATGTTTATTCTCAGGGCCCTGGAGCAAAGAAGAAAGTATTCTTTCAGGTGCCGGGAAATGTTGATGCGTCGGAGAGTGGAATTGGAAATAAATCCATTTATTTGAATGTGCTTGGAAGCGATGTGATTGCTGATACTGGGATAGAGGTTAGTGGAAGCATTCCGACAGCGAAAGGAGGTTATTGGCTTTGGGTTACTGCCGGAGAGAATTATGTAATTATTGGCACGAGTTCAATTACATTGAGCAATAATTCTTTCTATGTTTCAATGTTGCAGGACAGTAATGAAACAGTACAATTAGGGATAACGAATAACGGAAGCAGTGACGTAAATATTGGAATTGAGCCTGAATGGACTAATTCAGAGGTAACGCTTGTATTGAGTGACACTAATTTTACTGTTATTGCGAGTGATACAAATACAATTGACTTGAATTTTTCTTCTTCCAGTACTGCTGTAGGAAATTATACTGGGAATCTGGTTATTGATGTAAATTATGGTTCCAGTACTGAAAGGATTATTGTTCCAATAAATGTGGAGGTAATTGTTTCTGGAGATGGGGAAGGAGGAGTATTGTTTGTTTTTCCTTCTTCTTACGCTAGTACAATTAGTGCAGGAGGTAGTGACACCAATGCATTCAATATGTGCAATAATTCTGGTTCTGATTTAAGTGATATTTCCTTTAATCGTTCGAGTGGAGATGCGGGAGAATGGGTGGAGGCAATACCTAATTTGAGTTCTTTGGCTGCAGGAAACTGTGAAAGCATTTCTTTTACAGTGAATGTTCCTGGAGGAACAAGTGGAGGCCCTTACACTGGAACCATTACTGCTACTGATGGCACTAATTCTGATGCATTGAGTTTATTGATTACTGTTCCTGCTGCCCCGGCAATCTATTTCGTGGATTTGTGGGAGATCCAGAATGACAGGCCTCAGCCTTTAGATTTCACTACTGATATTAATTCAGCTGGAAACAGCTTTGGAGTTGATGCGGGAAATGATGGGTGGGATTGGGCGAGAGATGTTTATGGTTCTGGAGTAAATAATCAGTGTGTTAGATTTAATGCCGATCCAAATTATGATAATTCTATTGCTGATTCAACTGTTGGAGCAGATAACGTGATAATAGTTGCTATAGGAGATTGGGGCTGTGAGAATTCAGGGACAATTGCTTCAGGAGCATATGGAGTGCAGTTTGAGGTTACTGCAGAACATTATGCAGTAATAAGTGGCGGGGGAACCGCCACACTTGCCTTTAGTTGGGTAATGGATGACCATGGATTAGATGGGGGAGAGGAAGCATGGATTAAGGCAAGGTTTGGCAATGCAGGTGGGATGAATTATCTGG
>JBDRIL010000004.1:0-6907 GCA_043815885.1 archaeon
GATTTATGGGATACGCTTGCATTCACTCCGGCAAAAAATGATATCTTCAACCAATTGCAGGAAAGGCTTGGCTTGAATGAATTAACGCACTGGCAGTTCATTGATTCCTGCCAGAATTCCATGATGCTTAAACCATTTTTAGACGAAAAACAAATGTTGAGGTCTCTATGCGAGTATTTTTCCCTTGAATACGGGGAAATTATTTTAGGAGACCTGACCTCAATATGGATTGAAGGAATAAAAAAGAACACACTCTATAAGGATTCAAAAAAAGCATTGAATCACTTTAAAGGAAAAAAACCCATTGCATTGATCTCCAACACTGAATGTTTTGGTTGGAACAGCATAAAAGAAAAACACAAACTGCATAAGGAATTCAACCAAATCACTCTCTCCTTTGAAACATCCTTACTGAAGCCCCATCCAAAAATCTTTCACTTAACCCTGAAAAAGCTTGGAGTAAAACCAGATGAAACAGTAATGATTGGAAACTCGATTAAGTTAGATATGGAAGGCGCCAAAAGAGCAGGAATTAAATCAATCCTTGTAGACAGGGAAAACAAGCACGAAAAATTCAATAAAGCAGATGCAAGAATAAATTCATTGGAAGAATTAACTGACTTAATTGAATGAATTTATGCAGCTGAATTAAGGCATTCAGTCCTGATTCCTTCATCTGAAATCTTCCAGCAATAAAATTCGTCTTTCTCGCTTATTCCCAGTGCCTTCCAGCAGGAATCTTTTTCTGTTTGGGTTTCCTTTGCTTCACATTCTTCCTGTGCTGTTGGAACAGGGTTTTCTTCCGGGACTTCAACTCCCAAAGCAGTATAACAGGAATCCTTTACTGTGTCATCCACTATCTTTCCGCAAAAAAACTCACTCTCTGTATCAACAGCTTTTTGTTTATAACATGAATCTTTTTCTGTTTGGGTTTCTTTTTCAGCGCATTCATCCACTCCAGGAGGAGTTGGAGGGGCAGGTTCATCCAATCCCAAAGCAGCATAGCATTCACTCTTTAATCCAAAACTAGCAATCTTATCGCAATAAAATACATCGCTTTCCTCTATTGCCTTATTCTTCCAGCATTTTTCTTTTTCACTCACTTCGCTCATTTCCTCACAGTCTTTCTCTGTAACTTCTTTCCCTAAAGCAGTATAGCATTCTTCTTTTATTCCTTCATCCAAAATATTATTGCAGTAAGAAACTTCTTCCTCATTTACTGCTCTTGCTTTCCAGCAGGAATCTTTTTCTGCCTGTGTTTCCTTTTCCTCGCATTCAGGAACACAATACATTTCAGTACAACCAATACTTCCATTTTCTTCACAGATACAGGTATTGCATCCGTCCTCCGCTTTCCAGCTGTCTCCAAGATTATGTATTCCGTCAGCACAAACAGTTGGTTGTGGAGGCCCATTACAGCCCATTAATAAAATCCCTAAAACCAATAAAAAAACCAAGATTAATCCATTTAACCTCATTTTAATCCCTTTCACTTAACTATAAGGCTTTAATTATTTAAAAAACTTCCTTTTATTCCAAAATATTTTATATAACCTAGTACTACATATTACTGGAAACACATAAATATATTTATTTTTGAGGTGATGAAATGAAAAAATTATTCTTAATCTTTTTTTTATTGCTCTCATTCACTTTAGTGAGTGCAGCACATGACACGCTCTTAAGTGTGCATGGATATTTAATGGATTCAGGAGGGGATGCAGCAGGGGGAAAGTCAATTACTCTTGGAATCTGTAAAAATTCTACTTGCACATATGCAGGAGACCCTTTTTATACAGAGCCCCCTTTTAATACTGACTCAAATAATGCTCCAGGAAACTTTGATGAATTGCTTGGCCCAGTAAGCATGAACTTCAATCAGGATTACTGGTTAAGAGTGATAGCTGCCGGAGAGACAATGGGCATTTTCAAATTCAAAGGAGGCCAAGGACAAATTAATCCTGATGATGTTGATTCAAATGCCAGTTATATTTTTGGAAGCGTTAATGCTGGAGGAGTTTACATTGGCTCAAGCAATGAAATCCGTTCAGCATTCGGACCTCTTTACGTTAACAATTCCGGCGGAAGCGGCTTGTATGTAAGAGACGGGCTTGGGAATTATGGCCAATTACGTGCAGGAACAATTCTCTCTACAGGAACAACTGGTTCAACCCCTATTTCCGGGGCAGGCACTAGATTCATGTGGATTCCAGCAAAATCTGCTTTAAGGGCAGGCTATGTTAGTGGAAGCCAGTGGGATAATACAAGTATTGGAAATTATTCTACGGCAATGGGTTACAATACAACCGCTAGTGGAGAGAAATCTGTAGCAATGGGGGATGAAACAGTTGCGAGTGGATTGCATTCTGTTGCAATAGGCGCTTATACATCAGCTACAGGAGAATCTTCTACTGCACTAGGTTTTAGTACAGCTGCTTCTGGAAGATTTTCTACTGTGATGGGGGATGCTGCATCAGCCAGTGCAGATTGGTCTACAGCAATAGGCAACCATTCAATAGCTCAAGGACAGCAATCTGTGGCTATTGGATATTATGCTGGCGCTACAGGGACTTCATCAATAGGAGTAGGGAGATATGTAGAGGCCAGGGCAAACAACTCTTTTGCTTTGGGCAGGGGCCCTGAAGTTGGGCCTAATTATTCATTATTGAACGATACAGCTGACTCTTTAATGGTTGGATTTAATTCAAATATTCCTACTTTATTCGTTGGACCAAGTTCTGGTGCAGGAACAACAGGAAACATTGGAATTGGAACCTCAACTCCTCAATCAAAACTAGATGTTTCAGGAAAAATCACTGCAAACGAATTAACTGGATTGATTTATCCTAAGCAGTACACAAGGCTATCCAGGCCCTCATGTAATGCTAGTATTTATGGGGCGCTGATATGGGTCACAGATTGTCCAGTAGGATGTGGATGCCTGCAAGTATGTGGTGTTGAATCTGGTGTTAATGGATGGCAGGACTTATGGGAACCATCGGCTTGTAGTGGTGGCGGCATACCATAATCTATCCAATAGTTTGGAGAAATAATAAATGAATAAAATAATTTTTTTGTTTTTTTTTGTTTTTTTTATTCCTTTGGTTAGCGGATTCCATGGAAGCAGTGCCAGTTATGAATTATGGGGTTCAACCAATTACGGTTCAGATTACCTGAATGGATCAAGTTATTCAGTAATTACTTCCCTCACTGACCAACCCTGTGATCATTCAACTTCATCGAGCTATGAATTGGTTTTGTGCTATGATTTCATGCAAAACAAAGAGCCCCTGCCTGTAGTGCTTTCAGCTAATCCCACTTCGGGGTGTGCTCCGTTAACCGTAGATTTCAATGCCTTGATTGTTGATGATTCCCTGCAAGGTCTTTGCAATGCTGGCCCTTTTTATGTCTCCTTCGATTTTGGGGATAATTCTAGTTCAAATCTTGAGCATGATAATCCGGCATTGAGGCAGTATTTTGCTTCCCATAACTATAATAATACAGGTTCATTTACAGCTAGAGCAGTTGCTACTAGTAGTTATTGCAATCGTTCTGGCTCAGATGAAGTTTTAATTACAATTGACCAGAATTGTGCTGATCCATTAGAGGTTTCTCTTTCAGCCGATCCTATTCTTGGTTGTGTTCCTTTGGATGTTGACTTTACTGCAGAGGTGCAAAAATTTTATGGAGATAGCCTTCTTTATTGGTTTTATCCTTTAGGAATATCTTTCTGGTCGCCAGATGAAAGATGGTCCGCTAACACTACAGAAACATGGACTAGAACTTACCACAGTAATATGTCTAATGAGGTCTCAGTAAGTGTTTGGGAGTATTTAGAAGGATCTTTCACTGGAAGGTCTGACCACGATGAAGTTAGAATTACTGTAGTGGTTAGAGATGTGAATGCTGGAATAGAACCTGATTCTGACGAAGCTTTCCTGAACAATGAAGTGACTTTTACTGGTTCAAGTAATGAATGTGTTCAAGCATATTCTTGGAATGTAGATGATGGCACTGAATGTACATGTGATGGTGAGTTGGGGGCGTGCAATATAGGGATAGTTAATGGTTCCAATATACAGCCACTTGATATTGAGTGCAGTTCTGGAGGAGTGAGAGACATCAATTTTACTGCATACCATCTTGGAGGAAACCCTCCCCAAGCAAGTGCAATAGCGAATTTTAATGTACTATTTAATAATGTTCCAGATGTGAATGCAAGAGGGCCTTATGGCGGAAATGTAAATGTTGATATTGCTGTTTCAGGTTATGCTATTGAAGTTGATGCAGGAGACTCCATTCAATCACTTGAATGGGATTTGTCTTCCACTGACTGTATTTTGGTAGGAGAAATAACCAACTTGGAGGGGCAGTATGCAGATAACAATGCAACAATCCAGTGTTCTTCCTATGGGATAAAATCAATCCAGTTAAAGGCAAAAGATTCTGCACAAGAAGAGAATACAGATTCAGCAGATGTTTATGTTTCAGGCGAAGAAACAAATGTAATAAGTATTGATGACTTGAAAATAACTCCTTCTGCAAGGCAGCCTCCTTCAGATGTTACTGCAAATGTAGTCATTAAAAATCTTGTTCCAGTGGACGTGACTGTGGATATAACGTTTTCAATTACCGATGAGGGAGGAGACATTCCCCCAGGCCTAGATGTGATAACTCTCGAAGATATTGTTATACCTGTTGGAGGAACGGCTGAACCAAGTGCTGTTTTTGAAGATCAAAAAGATTTAATTGATTTGGCTTCGGGGATCTATTACATTAAAGTAAGAGTAGACTTGGATCCAATTTTGAATGTAGTGGAAGAAGAATACTTTGTTGATAATGAGAGAAGGGAGACATGGGTTAATTTAAAGCAAAAGAAGATGGTTGCTGTTCCTGAAACAAATTATTTGGCGGTATTGATTGTATTGCTTTCAGTTATTTCAATTATTTATTATAAGAGAAGAAAATGAGTTCAGGGGCAATGAACTCTCCAGAAAGCATTTAAAACCCCTCTTTACTTTATTTTTTTCATTATGAAGGAAATCGGAACAGTTATTTCCACGTTTGATTCACCTACTCCTTCAATGGTAAGGTTTGTAGTGAATGAAGGAATTGTCCACAGAGGCCAGTTTGTGGAAATGAATTACAGTGAAGGAATACTCATTGCATTGGTAACCAATGTAATTAAAACCAATAAATATTTTGAGAGAGCCGACTCAGTAAAGGAATTTGAGTCCAACGGGCAAGCCCTAATAGAACAGTTTCCTACAACTGAATGGGAGTTTCTGGTTGCAGAAACCCGTCCCTTAGGAGTCTTTACTGAAGCACTAACCAAACGCTCTACTTATCCTCCCTCTCCAGGAACAAAGGTAAAACTTGCATCAAAAGAAAACTTGAAGAAGTTCTTTTCCTTTGACGAAGAAAAAGGCCTGGATTTAGGGGAAGTAGAATACCATGATGTTCCAGTAAAAATAAATATGACTAAAATGCTTCAAAAACATTGCGCAATTTTGGCTTTATCAGGTGCAGGAAAGAGCTATTTTGTCAGCATATTAATAGAAGAACTGCTTGAAAGAAAAAAAGAACACGGAAGGATTGCAACAATTGTATTGGATGTGCATGGAGAATACACTTCATTTGCAGAGCCAATAAAGGAAAAAAAGAAATACAAGGACTACAGCAATAAAACAAAGGTAATCAAGGCAAGAGACATAAAGATTGGCGTACCGAGACTTTCAAGCTCACTTCTTGCTTCAATTCTTCCCGGATTGAGTGCCCCGCAGAAAAGAGATTTAGGGAAAATCATTTCAAAACTGAGAAAGGAAATGAAGGACGGTTTAGGACCATACGATTTAAGCAATATAAGGAAGGAATTAATGGGGGATGAAGAAATAAAGGAAAACACAAAGAAAGCATTATGGGGATGGATTGCTGAATTAGAGGAATTACATTTATTCACAAAAGTTGATTCTCCTTCAATTGAAGACATAGTTCTTTCAGGAATGCTTACAGTAATTGATTTAAGTGAAATTCTTTTCCTAAAGAAAAAACAAATAATAGTTAATTATTTTTCACACAAGCTTTTTTCTCTCAGAAGAGAAAAACTGCTTCCTCCTTTTCTCCTGATACTCGAAGAAGCGCACCAGTTCATTCCAGAGAGAGCAGGAAAAGAAGCAGCAATTTCCCGCTCAATTCTCCAGACAATTGCAAGGGAAGGCAGAAAGTTCGGAGCTTCTCTCTGCCTGGTTTCCCAGAGACCAATACAGCTAAGCACTACAGTCTTGTCACAATGCAATACAAACATCATTCTCCGCATAACCAATCCTTATGACTTGAAACACATAGGAGAAAGTTGTGAAGGACTGGATTCAAGAAGCCAGGACATGATCACAGTACTGAGGGTAGGAGAGGCATTAATGTTAGGAGAAGCAACAGGCTTCCCTCTATTTTTTAAAGTAAGAAAAAGGAATTCAATGGAAAGCAGGCACGAAAAATCACTGGAAAAATCCGCAGTTGAATTCGAAGAACAAAACGAAAAAGAACTAGACGAAGCAAAAGAATTCTTCTAGACTAATCAAAGACCCAATTTCCTCAATCTTGCATGAGGGTCTTCATTAACGTAATCAGCCAGCGCCTGTTCAAGTTCATCTCTTGAAGTCTTCTTCAATCCTTTCCTTGTTCCAGTAAGAAGTTCATCTATTCTGAATCTGACTGCGTCCCTCACTGCTTCAGTTCTTGAGGCATAAAACCCTTCCTTCACTATTTTATCAATCTTAACTAAATCCTGCTTGGAAAAATTAATCAGCACAGGAATAGTTTTTGCTTTTGCCATTTCCTTTCCTCCTAATAACTATCATCTTTTATCTTATTAAATTTTAGGGTATATGAATATTATATAAAAATATAT
>JBDRIL010000005.1:0-63526 GCA_043815885.1 archaeon
TGTAATGCTTTCTTTTCTGGAATTAACTTCGCCTATTTCTTCTGCATTAATTCCTTCTTTCTTCAACAACTTAATTATTCCTTCAACTTCTTTTTTCTCTGTAATTAGTCCAAATCCCCAGCCCATGTTAAAGGTCTTAAACATTTCTTCTTCTGTAATCCTGCTGTCCATTTTTTCTGCTGTCTCCTGAATAAAGGAAAAAACAGCTTGAGGCTTAAAATTAGTAAAATTAAATCCAATTCCTTTATTGAATGAAATGAATTTCTTGAATTTCAGGTATGCGTCTCCAGTAATATGAATTGCTCCTTTTATCCTGAATTCCTTCATTGCCTTTAATACTGGCTTTACATAAATCTTTGTTGGCTTAAGTACTTCCTCTAATATATTTCCTTTCAGTTCCTCTGAATAAGCATCCTTTTCATAATATCCATTCCATTCCTTGAACAACACTCTTCTTGCAAGAGAGATTCCGTTTGAATGCAATCCATTACTTCTTAATCCAATTACCTTGTCTCCCTTCTTCAATCCATCCCCTTTAATTATTTCTTTTTCCTTTACTGTCCCAATACAGGCAAAGTTAATGTGATATGCATTCTCTCCTATCCCTGAAATCATTTCCCCCAAATCAGCTGTCTCGCCTCCTGCTACAGTGCATTCTGCTTCTTTTGCCCCTTTATTTATTCCTTCAATTAGTTCCTTTAACACTTCTGCATTGCTTTTCTTTGCATCAATTATATTTACAAGTGAAACAGGTTTTGCTCCACTCCTTACAGCATCATTCACTACCATTGCCACTCCATCTATCCCGATTGAATCATGCTTTCCAGCCAATTGTGCTAGAAGCACTTTTGTTCCTACTCCATCAGCACAGAAACAGTAATAATCCTTTGAATCAGGAAAAGGAAACAAGTTATTGAAAGGAGTTCTAATCACTTTCCCGGAAAACCCTTTCTCAAATAACCCAAATTTCTTTGCTTTCTCCCTCTCCTTCCTGTCCACTCCAGCCAAAGAATAATTTATTTCATTCATTTTTTCTCATCCAATACATTTAATATTTCTCTTTCACTTATCTCTCCTTTCCTTAAAACCTTTTTATTTTTAACGTCAAATATGGTTGAAGGTTTTCTCTTTGGGATTATTCCGCAGTCCACTATAATATCTATTTTGCCTCCAAAGGCTTTTATTGCTTTTTTTCCCGAGTAAATAGGCTCTCCTCCTGATTTATTGCAGGAAGTACTGATTAAACCTTCCCCCAATCCTTTCACTAAATCAAATGCAATCCTGTGCTTCGGAATCCTGAAGCAGATGTTTCCTTTTCCTTTCTTTTTCCCTACAACCAGGTTAAGTGCTCCAGGCATAAACTTCTCCATTAATTTTTCTGCCTCCTTTGAAATCACTCCATACTTTCTGGCCATTTCCTTTCCTGAAAAAAGAACTACAAAGTCCTTTTCCTTTTCTCTTCCCTTTAAAGAATAAATTTTCTCTATCTCTTTCCTTGACTTAATGCTGCAACCCATTCCATAAGACGTTTCTGTTGGATAAATAATGCTGGCCCCTTTCTTCAGCATCCCGACAATTTCCAGCAAATGCTTCTTTGGAATCCCTTTATTCTTCCCAACTTTAATTATCCTATTCATCTAATCATCCAGAATATTACCAACAGATTGTAGCATACATGTGCAATAATGTTTGGATAAATGGTTTGATTCTTTTTAAAGTAGTATGCAAGAATTAATCCTGCAACAAATGCCCCGATTACTTCAATCACTGAATTCCAGGAAAAATGAAATGCAGCAAAAATAATTGAGGAAGGAACCACCCCAATCAAGTTAACCAGAAATCCCCTGAAGAATAATTCCTCTGCCAGGACTCTGATAATTAAGAGGTAAACCATTACATAAACCGGCAACCTGCTTATCGTTCCTTCAACATTCTGTAAGTCGTTTACGCTAAAAGCATTAGCCAATAAACTGATGACTACACTGACAATAAGAAGTAACAGAATTAATTCAATTGAAAGAAGAATCAGTTTTTTTGCTCCAATAAACTTTAATCCCATGTGCTCTTTCAGATTCTTTCTTCTGAGATACAGATAAATTGCTGGTAATAAAAAAAACAAGGCATCCAAAGGAATAAACTTCAATAACTCTATTATTTTTTATCCCCTGTCTTCCATTCAGTGTAACCGCATTTACCGCAGACAGCTCTTGACTTGTGTGTCGCCATGAATACTCCTGCACCGCATTTAGGACAGAACAACTTTTTTCTTTCCAATTTTCCTTCCTTTAACTCGTAGTACTCGCCTTTCTTCTTCTTTACTTTTTTCTTTTTCTCCTTTTTAGCCATTACTTTTCACCTTACTTTTTCTTTTTTTCAAGCTTCTGTTTTTCTTTCAGCGCTTTTTTCTCTTCTCTCTTCTTCTTCCCTTTTTCTTTTTCTTCCTCGAAATTCTTTTCCAGCGTGTAAGAAAGCTCTACTTCCTTCATTTTTTCAATTGATTCATACACGCGGGCACTGCATTCCACTTCTTTTCTTCCATGCTTCTGGAGTATCCTTGCAATAACCACTGTTTCAGGCTTCTTCTCTAATGCTGCTGAAATTTTTTCCCTTACAGCTTTAACGCTTGGGGTTATATTTATGTCAATTACCTTGAATTCTATTTCTTCCCTTAAAAGCAATGGATTGCTTTTCCTCTTAATTATTTCAATCTTCATATTCTCCCCCTTAAAAAATTCACCTGCTTAACCTTAATGCATGTTTTCCAATTGTCTTTATTCCCATCTTTTTTGCTATCTCTGACTTCTCTGGATCCACAATTATTACGTATCCCCTCCAAAAGGTAGTGAATGCTGTTCCGTCGCACACAGGACACTTGTTTCCTTCCTCTATTACCTTCCTGCATTCTCTACAGGCTTTTCCTTTAGTCATTTCTTTTTTTCACCTTTTTTCTCTTCTTTTTTCTTTCCCTTTTCTTTTGCTTCCTTTTCCTTCTGCTTTAAATCCATTGCAAGCCACTCGCTTTTTCCCAAACCAGTTTGTCTCATTGTTAAGCCTATCTTTGAGTTGGGGATATTTCCCTTTAATGAAACACTTACAATCTTTGCCAGTACAACGTCATCCAGATTCAGTTTCTTTCCTGACTCCTTTCCCACAAAACAGGGAGTCTTTGAGTCATAGTTAATGAAGTCATTCACTATCTGTGAAACATGAATCAATCCCTCTATTGGCCCTGTTCTGAGAAATGCCCCAAACTCAGTTATCTCTGTTACTGCTCCTTCTACAACTTCTTGTAATTCAGGTTTATACACTAATGCAGTGTATTCCGCGTCATAGTATGCAGATCCATCGCCTGGGATTACTCTTCCTTCTCCTGTCTTTGTAACATTAAGAATTGCAACTATTAATCCAATGCTTTCATCCACTACTCCTTCATATTCTTCCTGAACAATATTTTTTATGGCTTCCTTTAACTTTTTCCCAAATTCTTTGGGTGGAACCCTTACAACATCCTTCAAAGAAATTATTGCGTACATTCATTTCACCTTTTCTCATTCTATCTGAATGATTTTTTTTTGTCTTATAAAAATGACTCTCCCGCCTTTTTCCTTTATCTTCTTTTTTAACTCCTTGTCATTTGTTCCAATCATTACTCCTTTTCCACTCAACTCAATTAATTCTTCATCTGCATTGTTTTCCTTGCCTTCTTTTAATATCTTGCACTTATTAATTTTTATTAACTTTTCTGCAATCAACACTCCTTTCTCTTTTTTCTTTCCCTCTTTTTTCAGTTCATTCATTTCATTTAATACTCTTCCTGCAATCAAAAAATCCACTTTTCCCAGCTTTCTTTTTATTTCCTCGAATACGTCCAGCTTTAATTCATTTACTGCCAGCAGCATGTTTGTATCAAGTGAGACTTTCGCCTTACATTGTTTCTCCATAAGCAACAAGCCTCCATCTAGTTCCCTCCTTCTTGCTTAAGGCGATTATCTGTCCTTTTTCTATTGCCAGTGGAATCCTTGTCACTGCCTCTATCTCGTTTCCCTTGATTGTCTTTATGTCTGCAATGGTTGCAGCAGTGCCAACACTTAGAACTATTGGTTCATTCAATTTAATGTTTTGTTCCTTTGCTTCAATGAATCTCTTGAAGTAAGTGATTTCTGCCTTCACAATAGTTGTTGGGTCTGGTACAGTTCCTTTCTTTCCTATTACCTGGCCTTTCATTTGGTCGTTCTTGCTTAGGTTTGGGTCAAGCAGGGTTTTTACTGCAATCAATCCTCCTGGATGGGCTTTCTTTATTTTTCCTTCTTCTGTGCTTATCTCTGTTATCTTTGTACTTATTTTTTTTCCATTGATTCCTGGAGACAACTCTACTTCTTCTTCTTCAGCAGCCACTCCCTGCATTACAGTTCCCCCCAAAACCCCTCCCTGGATTTTTTTTGCTTTTGTGCCTGGCTTGTTTATATCAAATGATCTCGCCACATACATCCTGAATGCATCTCCTTCATCCAGTTTTGGGCTTGGAATTGTTTCCTCTATTGCCTCTATCAATAAATCAAGGTTTGTTCCAAAGTGAGCCGCAGTCGGAATGATTCTTGCATTCTCGTAACCGAATTCTTTCAGGAAACCCACTATCTGTTCATAATTCTCTATTGCTTTTTTTTTCTCCACTAAATCAATCTTGTTTTGTGCAACTATGATGTTTTTGACTTTACTCACCTTTAAAGCCATTAAATGTTCTACTGTTCTTGGTTGAGGGCATGGTTCATTTGCCGCTATTACCAGAATCGCCCCGTTCATTAATGCCGCTCCTGAAAGCATTGTAGTCATTAATGTTTCATGTCCTGGAGCATCAACAAAACTCACCTTCCTTAATTCCTTGCATTTTTTCTTGCATATAGGACAGATGCTTTTGGTGCAATACGCTTCTGCTCCCTTGCAGTGAGTGCACTTATAAAATGTTGCATCAGCATAGCCCAGCCTTATTGAAATCCCTCTCTTTAATTCCTCTGAATGCGTGTCAGTCCATTTTCCTGTCAAGCTGTAAGCCAGGCTCGTCTTACCGTGATCTACATGCCCGATTAATCCAATGTTCACTTCTGCCTGCTTTACTTCTTTCTTCATGTCACTTCCCTTTTACTTTTCCCTTTACTTTCTTTGCCTCTTCCCCCAAATCCTTTTTTCCAACCATTTCCAGTGACTCTTTAACCATTTGTTCTTTTATTGATTCCTTTTCTGGCTCTTCTTTCTTCTCTTCTTTAGGAAACAATTCATCTAATTTCTTTTCTCCTTCAGTAATAACAACTAAATTCAGCTGTTCTGTTTCATTGCTTACAGTATTCCCCCTAACGCTCTTTCTTTTTCTTCCACCCTTTCTTTTTATTTTAAATCCAATTCCTTTTCCGGAAAATATTTTTTTTCTTCCTATTCCGCTGATGCTTGAATGCATTGGAAAACCCTGTTTATCGCTTCCACCTTTTACTTTCGCAGTGTATCCCTCCATTCCAATTCCATCCAGTTTAACTTCTTCCCCAATCTTTTTGTTTAAGAATAATCCTGCTTCTTCGACCTTCTTTGAGTAAGCCTTTCCTGTTTTAGGATTGCTTATTACAAGCTTCATTCTTTTTCCCCCTTTTCTTTTCTTATTTCCTCCAGTAATTCTTTTTCGTCTTTTTTCAATACATCTGTTTCCTCTAATTTTTTGCAGTGAGCAGCCGAAACAAAGGTGGTTAATTCATCTTTTTCGTTTATGTTTCTTCCCACTACCCCCCCTTCGATTGAAACCGCTACTTCTTCTCCTTTCTTGGCTTCATTTATTGTCTTTCCTTCATGCTGTATTACCGCTACCTTTCCAATAGTCTTTCCTTTTTTCATTAACTTGACTCCTTGCATCAATCTTCCTTCCTCGATTTTTACTCCCACTATTGCTGGCTTGCTGTTCCTGAAAATACAGTTAGGCATAATCCTTATCCTTGCAGGAAATGTTACCCCTGCTAATGCTTTTTCTTTCTCTCTCTGCTTTGCTTCCTGAATCCATTCATTGTATTCTTCAATTAATTTGTAGACTACTTTTCCTTCAAATATCTTTACCTCTCTTTTTTTTGCTTCTTCCAGTGCTTCAGGATTAATATTCGTGTTAAATGCAATTATAACGCTTTTAATTGGATCCTTTTCTTTCAGGCAGGCTACTTCTATTATATCCTTTCTTGTTATTTCTCCAACACTTGCTCTCCTTACCATTATTCCATCTTTTTCAAGCAGCTTTATGATTGCTTCAAGTGAACCCAATGCATCGGTCTTCAGTATTGGCCCCACATTATCTGATTTAATTTCAATATTATTTATTTCCTTCTCTATTTCCTCTCTTTCGTTTCCAGTCTCTATTGCCCTGAGCGGGGATCCAGCCAATGCATTCTCCAGGTTTGGTGCAGCAATCTTTATTCCTGCAGCAGCATGCACTTCATTTACTGAATCAAATTTTTCCTGGGGGCTTCTGATTTCATCAAGCGGTTTCGGCAACAATAAAGCTCTTATCTTTGTTTCAATTGCTCCATGTTTTCCTCCCACCACTATTTCCTGCCCTTTCTTTATTGTTCCATCATAAAGAATTACATCAATTGTTTTTCCTAAACCTTTTTCATCCTTTACCTCTAAAATTGTTCCCTTTGCAGGACCGCTTACCTCCATACTCAATCTCTTCTCCAAGTACTTCTGGCTTAAGCCAGCCAAAAACATCAATACCTCTGGAACACCTTCCCCTGACTTATTGCATACCGGAATAATCGGAATCTCTTTGGTTAAGTCCTTCACTCTATCAAATCTCTCTGCATTGAATTCTTTTTTATGCAGTTGTCCTACAAGTTCATACAGTTTTTTATCTAATTTCTCTATTGCTTCCTTTGTCTGATTTCCAAGATTTTCTGAGAAGGTTCCTTCTTTTGTATTCCATTCAACCAATTTATCTATCTTTGTTGCTGCAACAATGAACGGAACCTTGAATGCCTTCAGGATCTCTATTCCCTCTATTGTCTGCTTTTCCAATCCCTTCTGTACATCCACAACCAATACAGCCAAGTCAGCTATACTTCCGCCTCTCCTCCTTAAATTAGTGAATGCCTCATGCCCAGGAGTATCAATGAATAGAAGTCCAGGAATCTCTAAACTGAATTTATATTTATTCAATAACTCTCCAGCCAATTCCTTTATTACTTCAGTGGGAACCTCTGTTGCTCCGATATGCTGCGTAATAGCTCCTGCTTCCTCGCTTACAATTGTTGTTCCTCTTATCTTGTCAAGGAATGAAGTCTTTCCACTATCCACGTGCCCTAAAACAGTGATTATTGGTTTCCTTATCATTCTCAATCACTTAATGTTCTTGTGGATTCCATCATAAAGCTTTCCTGCTTCACTACTTAACCTAAAAAAAATCAATTGAATGATTCTTGCATTCCTTTTCAGTTCTATTCCTTTTTCGTTTGAAACAATTAACAATGATTCACTCTTTCCCTCGAATCCTGGATCCCACAAAGCAGTTTCCACTGTACAGCCCATCCTAAGTAAACTCGAACGGCTTCTTGCTATTGCCGCAATTTCTGCCGGAATCTTTACTGTCTCATTGAATCTAACCTTATAGCATCCCTTCTTTAAATGAATTAAATCGTTTTCATTGAATTCCATTTCATTTGCTGAAGGAAAACTCCTTTCCTTGTTTTCAAAATCAATTACTCCCTTTCCATCCAATTCATACACTTTTTCCAACGATAAATCAATCCCTGACTGCTGCAGTTGTTTATCTAAATCAATGAATCCCTCAACCATTTTTTTTTCTTCAATTAATTTCCTTACTTCTTCGCTTGAGAGAATCATTTTCCCGCCTCAGTGCATTACACTCCAATCCTTTCTCTCGTAATCATAAATTTCTTCTTTCTTAAACCAAATATTTATCTCTGTTTCAGCTTCTTCTTTAGTGCTGGAAGCATGAATAATGTTTCTTATTGCCCTCTTCTTCAAATCAGCCAATTCATATGACTCCACTGTAAAATCCCCCCTGATTGTCCCTATCTCGGCCTGCCTTGCCTCAGTATGCCCAACCAACTTTCTTCCAATCTCTATTGCATGGTATCCCTCAAAGACTATTGCTATGACCGGCCCTTCCAGCAAATATTCCTTTGTCCATTTCTTTACTCTTTCAGCAATCTCTTTGTCTGATTCTTTCAATTCAATTCCTTTTTCTTTTGCTGCCTTCCTTGTTTTTTCAGCCAACTTCTTTACCCATTCCCCAGTCATCCTGTACTGCTTTTCAGCCATTTCCTCTGTTGGTTCAACCATTTTCATTGCAGCAATCTTTAATCCCTTTTGCTCGAATCTCTTAATTATTTCTCCAGCCAATGCTCTTTGAATTCCATCATGTTTAATCATTATAAATGTTCTTTCAATCATTTTCCTTCACTTCTTTTTTTCTCCTTTCATTAATTGTTTCTGCTTTCTGCTTTCCTGAGTCCATTTCACATTCCTTGGATTCCTCTTTAACTTCAATAAATTCTTCTCGCACTTCTTTGAACAAAAGCTAAATATATTCCCTTCCTTTTTAACAAAAATCTTTCCGCTTCCTTTATCCATTACCTTTCCACAGAACGAACACTTCACTGTAAATCACCTTTAAGCCTTGATTTCCTTTGCCTCTCTCTCGGTATTCAAGAGGATAATCAAATCTCCTTTCTTCAGGTTTCCTTTTACATTCCTTCTCTTTACTCTTCCTTTTTCCGGTCCTTCCAGTATCCTGCACAGTACCTGAATTATTTCCCCATGGACACCTGTCCTCTGGACCATTTCAACTACTTCAGCCGGAGTTCCTCTTTCATTCATTTTTTCCCACCTTTCACTTCTTTAATGCAGTTAATCTCTTTATTACTTCTTCTAATTCCTTTTTTGCGTTTCCTTCCTCTATTACTGCTATTGCTGCAGTGCCCACCTGGATTCCAGTTTTCTCGCCTAATTGTTCTTTTTTGTCTGCATACGTGTAAGGAATATTTTTTTCCTCGCAAAGCAATGGCAGATGCATTACTATTTCCTTTGGATTAACATCCTCTCCAATTACCACTAGTTTTGCTTTTCCTCTCTCCACTGCCTTGGTTGTTTCATTAACCCCTATCTTTATTTTTCCGCTTTTAGCTATTTTTTCGATTAGGTCTAACTGTTTTTCCTTTAGTTCCTTTCCAACGCTAAATCGCACAAGTTCAGCCATTAAAGATCAACCTCCTTACAGGTTTCCTAAGTCAACCTGTTCATCGTCATTGGCTAAAAAAAGCTATTAAAAAATACTATCAAAAAAGGTTTTTAAAGGCTATTATCCGAGGCAAATCACATAATTCTGTCGCTTTGTTCCAGTATTCTCTCAATCTCTTCCTCTGAATGCTTTGTATTGTGCAATAAAACAATGCATTCCTCTATGTTTGCTCCATTCCTTCTTTCCTCTGTAATCATTCTTGCTGCTTCCATCATTTCTTCTTCCTTTTTGTTTTTTGGTTCTTCTTTCTTAATATAAATCACCTTTGCCGGCCTGAAAGCATTTGCTTCTTCCTTCCAGCTCCTCCTCTTTTTCTTCATATGCATTGAATGCTCTTTCTCCAATTCATCCAGCCTGTCCGACACCTTTTTTTTTGCTCCAAAAAAAAACAACATAACCACTGCCACGCAAAAAGCTGCTACTATAAGTAGTTCCATAACAATAAAAAGCCCTTCTCCCAAACCATTCATTTACTTCACTCCTAATTATTAATTAACTTCATTAATTTAAATTTTTTCTTATTTCAAGCTTTTTTTAACATAAAACTTAAATACTATAACTACTAATATTAATTAATCGTTTTTTCAAGGAGGTTTTAGATGAAACAATTCATTATTACAGGAATCTTAATTGCTTTATTGGCTTTAACTGGTTGCTTTTCTACCCCCCCGGTTCCAACTAAAAATACTTGTGAAAGTTTTTCATACCTTATCCCAGTTGTTAGTCACAGAGTAGAAGATTCAACTATGAAACTGAAAATAAATAATGGCACTAGAGGAAAAATGGATGACATAGGTTTTACTGTTAATGGAACAATCGGAGATTTAGAGGTAGAAGATTCCGGAACAAACAAGAACAAAGGGTCCCTTGAAGCTGGAGACAGTGTATCTTATGAACTGGATTTGGGAAAAAATGTGCAACCAGGACAATCATACTATCTAAAAATAACTATGACTTACAATGATGGAGATGGATACCCTAGAACAAATTATTCAACATGCAGGGGAACAGCTTAGTTACTCATGCGTAAACCAGATATTTACTTTTCCTCTCTCAATTGAATCAATTACTCCATAACCTGTTTTCTCTAACTGAACAAAACTTCCTTTTTCCTTTTTTACTGCTTCTGCCTCTATTGACCCGTACTTTCTCTCTGTTGAAGGCATGAACAGCATTGCATCTGTTTCCTCCAGAATCCATGAAAGTATTGGCTTTCCCTTCAATTTCCCTGTACTCACGTACTCAGCAAACACCTGCATTGAATCCTTTCTTATTATTCTTGCATTGAATCCATGCCTTAACCTTACAATCTCTCCTTCCTTAACCCCGTCAATTTCTTTTTTTGATACAATGACTGTTTCAGTTCCTCCCTTTAATTCATACACCCTGCTTCCCTGTTCAGGGTAATCCGGATGAATAAATCTCTCTATTTCCATTGCAGGAATGTATTGAACATCAAACCTTATTGGATCATCAATAAAAGTAAATCTTTCCGCGATTGGGTCAATATGCTTTTTATTCAATGCAATAAGATGTTTCCTTGTAATGGTTGTATCGTTTGTCTTTACTCCCACTTCCTTTAATGCTTCAATCAATGCCTTTGCATGAAAGCCTCTTCTCCTCAATGCCTTAATTGTTCCAAGCCTTGGGTCATCCCATCCAATGTATTTTCCTTCCTCTATTCCTTTCCTTGTTTCAGAGGTAGACAAAATAATTCCCTCCAATGCAATCCTTCCGGTATGAATTGCATGAGGGTACGTCCATCCAAAATAGGAATAGAGATACTTCTGTTTTTCTGCATTCTGTGCATGTTCCTGTCCCCGAATTATAAGGGTAATATTCATTTCATGGTCATCTATTGCTGAAGCAAAGTTATAACTCGGCCACACATGATACTTGTCTCCTGTCCTTGGATGAAATGGTTCATCCATTATTTTTGCAGCCCACCAATCTCTAAGTGAAGGGTCTGCTTCATTCAAATCAGTTTTAATTCTCAGTACAGCCTCTCCTTCCTTGAATTCATTTGAAATCATTTTCTCAAATCTCTTTGACTGTTCTTCTGCCTTTAATTCCCTGCACTCACAACCCTTTTTCTCATCAATCTTTTTCTTCCATTCTCCTTTCTCGCACGAACACACATAAGCTTTATTCATTGACAGAATCTTTCTCATGTACTGATAATAGAGTTCTATTCTGTCAGAAGCAAAATACACTTCATCCACTTTTATTCCCAGCCAACCCAAATCCTCTAAGAATATTTTCTCAGGCTTTTCTATCGGCCTCTTTACCTTTGGATCAGTGTCATCAAATCTTAGAATGAATTTTCCTTTATATTTCCTACTATATTCATAACTCATTAATGCTGCTCTTGCATTCCCTAAATGAAACGGGCCATTAGGATTAGGAGCAAATCTAGTGTTAATCTCTCCTTCCTTTGCCCAATCCAATTCCCCTAATCCTTCCCTTGCAGGGGCAGGCTTAAGTTCAAAACTCCCTAAAAATTTATTGAACTCACTTTCAATTTCTTTTCCATCCATTGAATTAACTCTCTCAATGATTTCATTGATTTCCTTTACTTCCTTGCTTAAATTTTTAGCTAAACCTTTATCCAAAGCCATCAGCTTTCCAATGACTGCCTTCATTGAAGCCTTTCCTTCATGCTCAAATGCATTCTTTACTGCATACTTGTAAGTCAATTCCTTCAATTTTTCGTCCATTTCTCTCCCACCAATAACTGAATTATAATACTATTAAAAGAATTAGATTCAATCAATTATAAACTTTTTCCTTTTTGCCAGCATTCATTGAAGTAAGAACCAAATAACTTCGCCATTGCTGGATTGTCCTGCCAGATAGTGAAATGATATTCCGGTTTATCCTTTCCAAAATCACTTATTCCAAGCAAAACCTTCTTTTCATCAATCAGGAATGCATTTATTCCATGCTCTAAATGCCTTGTCTTTATTCCTTTTGAATTAAATTGCTCGCTCAATCTTTTTGTTTCCTTTGAAACCTTTCCGATAAGTCTTACATTAATTCCTTTCTTTTTCACGTAATGCAGTGCTTCCCTTAACGCTTCATGTTCATTCCTTATTTCAGTGAAACCATCCACACAATTCCTTGCCTTTACTACTTCCTGAGCCAGAATCTTTTCAAAATCCTCCCTGCTCTTAACCTTCATTACCCTTTCTTCACTTACTTCCTTTCCCTTTCCCAAAGAATACAGGAAGTTCTTCAACTCATTACTCTTTTCCTCTAATTCCTTTACCTCTCTCCTCTTTCCCTCAATCAATTCCCTTACAACATTTTCTGCTTCAACCGCCCTGTACTTCTTTGGCCTTCCCTGAATCTCAATAACCAGGTTCTTTCTCGCCAGCTTCTCCAGAATATCATAAACCCTTGTTTTCGGCACCTCTGCCATCCTTCCGATTTCCGGTGCCCCAGCTTCCCTGCTTCTAAACAATGCATTCAAGGTTTTAGCTTCATACTCAGTCAAGCCAAGCCTTCCAAAAAACTCATTCACCTTAACTTCATCCATCAAAAAAGCACTTCCCCCAATAACAAATTCTTCCAACAAATAGTATTTAAATTTACTCTTTTCAGTTAATTAATGATGATTGCTGCCTTTTTAAGTAATTCAAATTATTCAGAAACATTTTTATACTTTGAAATCCTTTTATATAATTGATTAACAATGCCTAAAAGAAGAATGCCTGAATCTATTGAATCTCTGAAAAACAGAATAATACGACATAGGGAAGGAATAGATCAAAAACTTAAAATATTGATACCTGAAGTAGAAAGACGAATAAAAAGAGCCGAGGAATCAAGGGGAGGTTCTTTGGAAGATTTAGCTTCTGGGAAATTACCGAGAAGAAGTTCCCCCAGAGCAAAAACAGGCTGGAGTAGAAACTACGAAAAAGGATATGATGAAATATTCGGTAAAAACAGGAAAAAGAAATAAAAGCTAGAATTCAGAATTTTATTGCAGCATAGCCCACTACATTCATTTTATCTCCACTCGTCTCAGCAGAAGTGGAGTAATTCAATAATTTTCCTCGATGAATGCCTTTTTCTTTGCAGTAATACATTAATGCTTCTATTGCCCTGTGCCCGCAGATACTCATTTGTTCTCTTTCAACCAATTCATTGAATCCTTTGATATCCATTTCAGTAATCCTTTCGATTGCTCTTCCGTCTTTTTCCTTTGCTGTTTCTTCAGGCACAAAATGATTGAAGTCAGAGGAAGCAATCACTCCAATCTCTCTTCCTTCTTCTTTCTCTATTTCATAAATCGCTTTTCCCAGTTCTTCCAGCACACTTAAATCTTCTGTCATTAACGTAATTGGAACAATTTTTGCTTTTTCTCCGAAAAGAAACTGAATAAATGGAATCTGTACCTCCAATGAATGTTCCTGTAAATGTGCCTCTTCATCAAATGAAGCATTTTCCATTTTCTCTGTTATTTTTTTCCCTATTTTTCCATCTACTTTCATTTCCCCTAAAGGCGTTGACCACTCTCCTTCAGGATAAACTGAAACCTCTTTTCCGAAACCAGTATGATTCGGTCCAATCAATATAAAGCAGTCCAGTTCCTTTAATGCAGAGTAAGAGTAAGCAGCAGTTCTTCCAGAATAAATATATCCTGCATGAGGAGCAATAATAGAATTAGTTTTCTCTTTTTCTTTTTTTACATTAGAAAAAAATTCTTTTAGTATTCCTTTTAATTGTGTTGGATTTGAGGGATAGAACGAACCTGCAACTGTTGCTTCCCTGCTCATCTCCTTTTTCTCCTTCCAGAACCCTTTCCTCTCTTTCCTTGGCCTCTGTTTCCTCTTCCTCTCTGTTCAGGGAATCTGCTTATTTCCTTTCTTTTTTCCTGCAATGATTCTTCCCTTACTTCCTTTAGCTGGTACTCAAATTCCTCTACTTTTTTCGTGAATTCATCATCACTCTTTATTTCCTTTCTCTCCTTTAATACTTCCCTTGCAAGCAGCCAGTAAGCTAAAGCCAGGCTCTTTCTTCCCTTATTGTTTATCGGAACAATCAAATCAATGTTTCTTGTAGTATTGTTAGTACTGCATAATGCCACTATCGGAATCTTTAGTTTTACTGCTTCCTCTATTGACTGTCTGTCAGCATCAGGTTCAGTCACAATAAGCAGTTTTGCTTCAATGAATTCCTTTCCCTCCGGATTGGTGAAAGTGCCCGGAACAAACCTTCCTGTAATCGCAGTTCCTCCAATGGAATCAGCGAATTCATTTACTGCACTCTTTCCGTATAATTTTCTTGAAACAACCACTATTCTTTCCTTTGGATACCTTGCAATGAATTTTGCGGAAAGAGCAATTCTTTCGTTTAAGGTCTTTATGTCCATTACCCTTAAGCCGTCACTTCTCCTCTTATAGATATATCTCTTCATGTCGCATGTCTTAAACTTTGTCCCGATATGGGCGCCTGTCTTAAGATATTTTTCCACCGGTATAAGATTTTTTTCTTCATCCATTTAAAATCACTTAATTAAGCATATTTTATGATTTCATCTATTAAGTCAACTTGACTCAAAAGCATTCTCCTGCAACAATACCTTTCTATCTTCATGTCATCGAGTATTTTTTCTGCTTCCTCTCCTTTCTCCAATCTTTTAGCAAATTCTTCATAGTATCCAGAGATTACTTTTCCGCATGAAAAGCACCTTATTGGTATAAGCATTCTTTTTCCTCCTATCTCTTTGACTTTTGTTTTTTCTTTCTTGCCTTCTTTCCTAAAGGCTTTTTTGGTTCAGTTCTTCTTGGATCATCAATCAAAAGCATTTTATCATACTTAATCATTTTCTGCTTCAGTTTTTCGTCATTAAAGTATTCTATTATGGATTTTGCTATTGCGCTTCTTGCGGCCACTGCCTGGCCCATAAAACCGCCCCCATTTGTACTGACACTTATATTCACTTCTTTCATTCTTTCCCCTGTCATTATCAGGGGCTCCCTGATAAATTCATTCAAGTACTTTGGCTGGATTAATTCAATACTTCTTTTATTTATCCTTATTTTCCCGTTTCCTGTTTTAATGGTCGCTCTTGCAACGGCTTCCTTCTTTTTTGCCTTAACATGAATTCCATACTTCTTACTCTTCTTTACCTTTTTTTTCTTCTTTTTTATTTTCCCTGTTTCCTCTGCCTCTTCTGTTTTCTCTTTCTCGTCTATTTTTGTTCCTTCGCTTTTCTCATCCGTCTTTTCTTCTTTTTCTTCAGTTTTTTCGTTTCCTGTTTCCTCTTTCTTTTCTTCAGTTTCTTTTTCCTTCTTTTCAATCTTTTTCTCTTTTATTCCTTTCTTTTCTTCAGTCTCTTTTTCTTCTTTTGCACCACTGTTTTCTCCCTGCTTCTCTTTTCTAAAAGCGGTGTTTTCCTCTTTTTTTACTGTTTTCTTTTTTTCCTTCATTTTATTCACCATTTTGCCCCAAGTGCTTTGCTTATGTCTCCCAAAAAAACGAAATTACTTTCTTCCCTCTTTCTTGCGATTTCAATTGAAGAAACATTTCCAGTTATTTCCTTTGGCTTTCCAATAAATACCTTTAATTTCTTTAAAGCATCTATTCCTCTTTTTCTCCTGTACGGAAGCATTCCTCTTACTGCTCTCTTTACTATTGCGTCCGGTTTCCTTGGATATTTAGGGCCAAAATGGGGGTTTCCCTTTCTTTGGAGATCCAGTCTTTTCTTGAATTTCTTTGAAACAAATTCCTTGCTTCCTATAATGACTGTTTTTTCTGCATTGATTACTTCAACCTTTTCTCCTTTCAATAATTTTTTAGCGATCTCTGAGGCCATTCTTCCCAGAATCAATTCCTCTGCATTCACTACAACCATTTTTTTCTCCTTCCCTACTTTAAAATAACTATTTCTTTTGCCTTTGTCTTCTTTTCAAGCAGTTCATTTAAGCTCATTGCATTCCCTTTTTTTTCTTTTATCTTCTTTAGAGCCTTTTCAGAGAATTCCAATGCAGCAACCTCTGCCTTTGATTCAATACTGCCGGTACTTAATACTTTTCCTGGAACCAAAAGAATTTTTCCCTTGAATTTTTTACTCATTTTATCAATCTTCCACAGATTCACTGAAACCCTTGTCCTTCTTGATTTTTCTATTCTTTTCGCTACGTCTATCCACAACTTTTCCTTTCTCTTCTTTCCTTCTTTTTTCATCTTTGAAATAAATTTTTTTGTTTCCAGTTTTGTTGGGCCGGTTGCTTTCATTGTTTTTCACCTTTTTTTTAGTGCCTTAATGCAAACCAATTGTATGTGGTTTGCGGGAGGGAGGATTTGAACCCCCGAAGGCACTAAGCCACAGGATCTTAAGTCCTGCCCCTTTGACCGCTTGGGTACCCCCGCATCAAAACACTTAAACCTTATTTAATTCTTTCTTGAATTCAGCTGTTTTTTCCTCCAGTGTATTTACTGCCTGTTCAATTATTTCCTTTACTTCAAGTCCTCCAGTGGATTCTATCCTCATTATGAATGTATCTTTGCTGTAACTCAGTTCCAGGTTTCCTTCCTTGCATTCATCCTTGCATGCCCCGCATAAATCACATTTTGTTGGATCTTTCAATATGATTTTTTTTGCTTTTACTTCAAGTATATTCTTTGAGCATGCCTCAACGCATTTCTTGCACAGATTACATTCCTTCAGGTTATCTATTGAAGGCAATTCGTTGTAGCTGACTAATGCCGGGCTCCACTTCGTGTGTTCTTTGCCTGTTCCAATTACTGCCTCCATTTCAAGCTTTATTTTTTGATTCTTTCCCAGCTTTACTATTGGAACCCTTTTGTCTACTACTTCTACCCCTACTGAACCCTTTAAGTCTCTTGAATAAATCATTCCTGGCCCTTCTTTTTCTAGGACAAGGTTTACTTTTTCTCCTTTTCCGTATTTCTTTGTCTCTGTTTTTATTGGTATCAGCCCCAGTCTATGGGCAAGCATTTCATCAAACATCACTGAACTGTTTTCATAGATGTTAACGTTCTCTATTGCGAGTACGGGGATACTGTTAGCCATTGTTCTTCTTAGCGCATTCATGAATGCAGTATTAACTCCTTTAATCAGAAATTTTGCGCTGTTTTCTTTTTTCTCTAATACTTTTATATCCAATTTATTTTCCCCCTATGTTTTTTTTCCTCTAAATCTCTTCTTCCTTCTACATCCATTGTGAGGGGCGGGTGTAACGTTTTCTATTGTCCTTATCCTGATGCCATTTCTTGTAAGTGAACGAATGGCTGCTTCTGCTCCCTGTCCTGGGCTCTTTGTTTTGATTCCTCCTTGAGCCCTTACCTTTACATCAACCTCTATTATTCCTTTATCTTTTGCCTTTCCAGCAATTATCTCTGCTGCCTTCATTGCAGCATAAGGGCTTCCTTCTTTGTGTTGTGCCTTTGTTACTGCTCCTCCACTGCTCGTTGCAATGGTTTCCTGCCCGGTTAAATCACTAAGCAAAATAATCGTGTTATTATGGGAAGCAAATATGTGTATAATACATCTTTTATTCATTTTTCATCACTTTTTTATTTTCCCTGTTTCCCCTGTCTCTTCTGTTTTCTCTTTCTTTTCCTCTTCTTCATCCTCTTTTTCTTCTTTTGCATCACTGCTTTTTTCAGAAGCTTCAACTTTTGCGCCACTGCTTTTTCTAAAAGCGGTGTTTTCTTCTTTTTTTATTGTCTTCTTTTCTTTTAGTTCCAGTGGTTTTAATGGAATCTCTTTTCCGTAAAAGCCAATGTCTTTTTCCTCGTCAACCTTTACTATATATGACGGAACACTTACCTTTTTTCCACTTATTGCAATGTGTCCGTGGGTAATGAATTGCCTTGCTTGTTTAACTGTATTAGCCAAACCTTTTCTCCATACAATTGTTTGAAGCCTTCTCTCTAATAATTCTTCTGTCTTCAGACTCAGCACGTCATCAAGTGTTGCAGTCTTTTTAGCTAAACCTGTTCTCCTCAGACTTTCAAGCAATTCCTTTTCTTTCTTTGCTTTTTCTTCCATTGAGAGTGCAAGCAGCTTTCTTGCATTCTGTCTCTTTTTCCTGAGAAAGGTTTCACTTAACCATATCTCTTTCTTGTTCTTTAATCCATAGGTTTCCGTTAACTTTTTTTCCGCTTCTATCCTGATTTTGTCCCATGGCTTTTTTGGTGTAAAAAACTTCTTTCCAATTTTTTTTGGGTCGCCCATTTTCATCTATCCTCTTACTTCTTTTTTTCTTCCTTTTTTGTCTCGATAGTTTTTTTGCCTGCACTCCTTGCGTCTTTCTTGATTACTCCTATGACTCCGCCTTTTCCTCTGTGTGTTGATTTAGTCTTTTGGCCTCTCACAGTCAAACCCCATCCAAGTCTTAGTCCTCGGTAGCTCTTTATTTTGCTCAGTCTTTGTAAGTCCTTTCTTTTGTTAAAGTCTAGTTCTCCCATTATGTAATGTTTATCCTTTCCGCTTTCAAATTCCTTTCTTGTATTCAAGCACCAGGAAGGGATTTCATGCTTTTCTGGGTTTAATACAATGTCCTCAAGCTTTTTATCCATTTCTTCCGGTATTTCTCCCAGCCTTGCGTTTTCATCTGTTTTTGTTAGATTGAAGAAGGTTTTAGCCATTATATTTGCTGTCCTGTGGTTTATTCCTTTTAAAGCCATTAATGCTCTCCCCACACCCAGTTTTCCATCTAAGTCCTTTCCTGCGATCCTAACTATAAGCCTTTTTTCCGTCTCCATTTCAATCACTTTCCTTCCTTCTTCAATAAATCAATGATTTTTTCTTCCTTCATTCCTTTTTTTATCTCTATTTTTTTTTCTGTTGGAAACAAGTGAACTATATTGCATTTCCTTTTCTTCACTCTCTCCCCCATTACAGTAGCAAAATTTTTTTCTGTCCCTATGACTACACATTTCTTTCCCGCTTCTCTTCCCTTCTTTTTAATGCATATCCTTCCTGTTTCTATTACATCCATTTATTTATCACTTCTTTATTTTTTCAATGTACTTTTTTATTATTTTTACTGCGCTCTCTCTGTCAAGCTTGTCTACATTCAGCACCAAATCATAGTCCTTTAAATCAAGCAGATTCACTCCATAGTATTTCAGATAATCGTCCCTGATTTCTTTATCCATTGCCTCAATCCTTTCTATTGCTTGATCCATTTCTACTCCTTCTTTTTCAGAGATCCTTCTTGCCCTCATCTTCTTTCCTGAAAGCAGGAAAACCTTTGCTTCTGCATTCTCAAGCATTAATCCACTCAATACGTGCTCTATTATTGTTTCTTCTTTTTCTCCTTCCCTCATTATTTCTTCCTTCCTTTTCTCGCTTCTTTCCTCTTCACTCTCTCCACTGATTCTTTTCTCTATTTCTTCTTCTCCAATATACTTCATTCCTGTTTCCAGAGCAAGAAGTTTACTTAATTCCCTTGTTTCTGTTCCCTTGTATCCTCCAATCGTTACAATCACTTTAGCTACAACCCCTTTTCAATTACTTCCACGTAATTCCTTAAAATCAATTCCACTTCTGTTAACTTCTTTATCTTCTGGTTTACCTTCGCTGCCTCTTCCATTGCATTTGTCCTGCATTGATTGCATAAAACCCCTGCAAATAAAGCTGTAGGACGCCTCTCTGTTTTGCTCAGTCTCCTCACTTCACTTGGCTTTTTTCCGTGAGGAACTCCATGCAATTGCTTCCTGCATACCGCACAATGATGTTTTCCACTCTTCTTTTCTTCCCTTCTCTCAACTGTTTTTCCTCCAGGAGTTCTCCTGAACTTTTTTTTCTTGTATCTTTCGCTTCTCTTTACCATTTAAATATCACTTTTTCCTTATCTTTTCCATTAATTTCATTCCACCATTCAATGCAAGGCTAGTAACCAATGCAATCAAAATATACCATACAAGATAAGGCGCAAAAGTCCAGTTTATTACTGGAATCGTAAAGCTTCCAACAGGAAAAGTCGCGCCCTGATACTGCCTTACAACAAGAAAGAATATTGATCCAAATATTGCAAGTGAAACCACCATATACTTCATGCTTTCACTCATCATCTTGCTTGTTGCCTGCATCATTTCCTGCTGTACTTCATTTAATTCATTTTTTGATTTCTCGTCTGTCTGCTTCATTAATTCCTTCATCCTTGCCTGTTTTTCCTTCATTTCCTGCTGCAGTTGTTTCTGTCTTTCCCTCGGCATTAATTTTTTCTGGAGCACGATTGAAATTAATGTAATCATTATAGCGATAAGCGCTATATCCATTGCCGGATTAATCAATCCAAAACTCATTTCATTCAGCCTCCAAACAATCTCCTGATTAATGGATGTGTTTCCATTAACTGCTGTTTCGCTAATTCTTCATACAGCCTATAAACAATTCCCACTGTCAGCAATATTCCTGTTCCGCTTCCAAGTGCTCCTGTTAAGTCAGCAAATCCTGCCAGGAATCCAACAAACGCTGAACCAAGAATCGCTATCGGGGGAATATACCTGTCAAGAATTCCCCTGATTATCCTTGGGTCTCTCCTGAATCCAGGGATATACATTCCTGAACGGCTCAATTGATTTGATACTGCCTCAGGGCCCTGTCCTCCCATTTCAACCCAAAACTTTCCAAAAACAATACACACTGCAATCAAAATAACCAAGTAAATCATTGCATGAATTATTTGTCCTCCCAATGGAAGTGCTGCAACATCATTCCAGTACGTGAGGAACTGCAGTTGAGTAAAGTAATCAATCATTTGCCCAAAGATAGATAAAGAAAAACCTCTAATCAACAGTGTTTCAATAAGCCTGTACGGAACACTTGTAAAGCTTGCCAGTGCCTTGAAAAGATAACTCACTATAGGAATCTGTGCAGTAAAGCTGGCCCACAATTTTATGTTTGCAAACAACGCTACAGCAAGAATCACTGGAATGTTTGAAACATACAATAACTTAACCGGAAACCTTCCTCCAGTGCCTCTTCTTCCCATTGTAATGGGAATATTTACATGCATTCCTTCAGCATAAACAACCACAAAGAAAACTATCAGGGTTGCAATAATTGGAAGCAGTAAAATAAACTGTATTCCTGTTGCAAATGATTCAATGAATCTAGGAATTATTCCAATCCATCCAATGGTTGGAGAAAAACCAAGCAGCCCCCAGAAAATGGTTTGTGCTACTCCTCCTGCAATAAACAATCCAATCCCTGAACCTATTCCATACTTTGAAACCAATTCATCCATGTAAAGCAATAAAATTGAACCCAATGCTACCTGCATTACAACCCAAACAAACATTCCAGGCATTGGAGTCAGCATTCCCGATACAACATAAACTATTGCCTCAAAAACACACAGAATTATTGCAAACAATTTCTGCAATCCGGTAAACCTTGCCTTGTCCCTCGGATTAGTTAAATCAATGTCAATCAGTTTTCCTCCAACAAGCAATTGAAGTATTATTGAAGCCAGAACGATTGGACCTATCCCCACAGTAATAATTGTTCCAATATTGCTTGCAAGAATTACCTGTATGTTTTCCAGTGCTCCTGCTGCACTTGCCTCTAAACCAATTAACTCTATCTGTCCCATTACAAAGAATAACAATAGAATTATCCCTGACCAAAACAACTTCTTTTTTAGCGGAGGCTGTACTTCTGGAACCTTTATTTCCGGAAGCTTAGTGTAAACTGGTTCCAGTAAATCAAGTATGCTCATTCTATTTTTCCTCCTTTTTCCTCTATTTCTTTTCTTGCCTTCTTACTTGCCTTTATTCCTTTCAACTCAATAGCGAAATCTATTTTTCCTCTCCCAAGTACTTTGCTGAATCCAGCATTCTTTCCTTCTATTATTATTTTTTCTCCCTCTTTTACTGCCTGCTTTTTCTCTAACAGTAAAGGAATTAATCCGTTTAACTCATTTAAATTTATGGCTTCTTCTCTTTCCTTTGCCTTTAACCTCTTCTTGATTCCAAATTCCATCCAGTACTTTGAATAAGTGTGCTTATGGCTTCCTGCCTTCCCTCTTCCTCCCCTGCATCCAGCCCCTCTTCTATTCTTGGTGTTCCCCTTTCCATGGCTTCTATTTCCCCTTAACTTATTTGTTTTCTTTCTTCTTCTTTCAGGCACTTAAATCATCCTCAGAATCAATTCATTTATTTTTTCTCCCCTGTATCCCAAAACTCCTCCAATTGAGTATGGTTTCTTTATTCCCCTTCTTTCAAAACCTTTCTTTGGCGGATGCAATCTAAAAACCTTCTTTATTCCTATTTCCTCCAGCACTTTCTTTCCTTCCATTAATGCCTTTGCTACTTCCTTGAATGACTTGTACTTTGATTTCTTCAATTGTTCTGCAGTAACCCTTTTATCCCCAGTCATTCTTCCCCTCTTTTCCAATAGCTTTTCCACTGTTTCTTCTTTTATTTCTCCATACGTTACGTAATCCCTTGCCTTTTCCACCATTCCCTTGATTTCCTTTTTTTCAGGAAACAAAACTAAATGGTTTACTCTAGTCAGATTCAGCATATTCATACAGTCAAGTACTTCCTTTCTAACTCCAATGCTTCCCCTAATCCTGATTATTGCAAGCATTCAGTATCCCTTTCCGTCAGCTTCCTCGCATTTCTTCATTATCTCTTCAGAGATCTTTGTACTAGTTGTTTTGGACAAGGCATCAATTGTTGCCTTAATGAAATTTAATTTCGTGTCTGTCGCGCCACTTGTCTTACTCCAGACATCCTTTATTCCAACGAACTCCAATACCTCTCTTATATTTTTTCCCACAACCAATCCAGTTCCTTTTGGTGCAGGCATCAGGGTTACCTTTACTGAAGCACTCTTTCCCTCCACCTTGAATGGAATTGAATGCCTTTCCTTGCAGGTGCACTCCCAACTACCACAACCTTTCCTTACTTTAATCAGATTCATTTTTGCTTTATTTGTTGCCTTTCTCACTGCAGGCCATTTCTCTTTGTCCTTTGACATGCCAATTCCTAAGTATTCTTTTCCGTCTCCAACCAATACAGACACCCTGAAGGAAAACATTCTTCCCGCTCTCCTTACCTTTGTCGTCTTCTTGAAGTCAACAACTTTTTCCTGCAGTTCACTAAACAAGTAATCAATTATCTGTGGTTCAGTAACCGGCAGATTCATTGAAAGCAGTTTTCCGTAGGAATCAATTTCTCCTCTCTGAATCATTCTTCCTACTTCTGTTTTCGGAATCCATTCCTCTTTCGCCTCTTCCTTTCTTCTTTCTTTTTTTATTTCTTCTCTATCTTTATTCATTTTCTTTCACCAATTGCTTTTACTTTCTTCAGGGTTTCCTCAAAATGCTCTGCAATCTTTCCTTCAATCCCTTCCTTTACATAAGCCGGAAACCTCTTCTTCTTTTCTTCCTCGCTCAATGAAGAAAGATATTTCTGGATTTCCTTTCCACTGACTCTTTCCTGGGAAGGAAACGCTTTTTCATCAAACGGAATGCTTATCCCTGCATCAACCACCCCTTTCAATACAGCAAAAACCACTGAACCATGCACTGGAGTCAGCCTTCCAATATCCAGTACTGCTTCACTTACATTTTTTTTCTTTGCCCTTAATCCGCACAACATTCCTGTAAGATATGCTGCAGGAATGTTTCCCTTGTGCATTTTCCATCCAAGCTTCTTCAGTTCCTTTGAATGCCCGCTCACCAAAACCTTGTCTCCTGAAGAAGAGTATTCAATTATCTGTGTTAAAACATTGTTGTTTGATTTCCTTACAACCAATCTAGGTTTCTTTGATTTAAGTAATCCGAGTCTTTTGCTGTAGTCAGTCTTTCCTTTCATTCTCCTCTTGAACTTCATCTTAAATGTACTGGTCTTACTCATTTCTTTGCACCTTTCGCCATTTCTTCAACGTATTTTTTTCCCTTGAAGTAATTTCCTTTAATCATTTTATAGATTTTTCCATACATTCCTTTTCCCTTCACTAATTTCTTTTCCTTTAATTCCTTCAATGTTCTTCTCTGGCTTCTGACTTTTTTAATCCATTCCATTTTTTTCTTGGCTCTTGCCTTCCCAGAGCCCTTCCTCTTTCCATAGCCTCTTTTTCTTCCCTTCCTCTTTTTTTCCTTTAACTTTCTTGCCCTGCTTCTGCTGTGTTCTGCTTTCTTTCTCTTCTTGATTATTCCTTCCTTGATTAAGTTCCTTACATCATCCTTTGTAATGCTTTCCTTTATTCTGGGGGTTTTGTCTGGATCCATCCATACCCTGCTTTCTCCTACCTTGAGAATTCCTGCTGCAATCTTTTTTATTTTATTCAACTGCACTTTTTTTTCCTCTCCTTAATTCAATACCCTTAACCCCATTTCTTTTGCTTTTCTGACCATTATTTTTTTATTCTTTTTTCCCACTTTTCCGCCAATCCTTACAACAAAGCCTTTCTTCACTTCCGCCAATTCCTTTACATTCTGTACCCTTACTTCATTCATTCCGCTTGGATGAACAAACCTTATCTTCTTTCTCGTCCTATACCCGCTTTTTGGAATGGCTCCGTCCTCTTTTTTTCTCTTTATATCTATCCCTCTTGGTTTTCTCCACTTATTCCATTTCTCTTTCTTCTTCCTTCTAAGCCACTTCTTTCCAAACCTTCCCCTAAAGGAAGGCTTCTTCTTCTCTTTAATCATTTCCTGAGCCAAAACAGCTTCCTTGTTTTTTTCAATTCTCTTTGCCTTTGGTTTCTTTTTCTCCTTCTTTTCTTCTTTTGCGCCACTGCTTTTTTCAATGGCTTCAGCTTTTGCGCCACTGCTTTTTTTAAAAGCGGTGTTTTCCTTTACAGTAGTTTTCTTCTCTGTTTTGTCCTTTTCCTTCATTCTTTCACCATTTTACTCACACGGTATATTCCGTCCTGAAATACTCTTCTGTCTTTTCCCTTTACTTTTGTTGAGGTCTCTATGTTTGCAGCTGTTTGTCCTACCTCTTCTTTTATTCTTCCTCTTACATAGACTTCCTTTCCTTTTACTTCAACAGTACTCTTTCCAACTATTGTTGCCTTCCTTGGATTCTTTTCTCCTGCAAAGTTATTTATTTCAAGAAATCCTTCTTTCACTGCCAAATTTATTGGAAAGTGTGAATAAACAACCATTAACTTGTACTCGAATCCATTCTTTAATCCTGTAATTAAATTCATTACATGACTCCGGACCGCATTCATTACTGATTTAGTTTTTCGGGAATATTTCTTCGTATTTAGAATCAGGTTTCCGTCTTTTTTTTCAAACCTAATTTCCCTTGCCTTGAATTCCCTCTCTGTTTCTTCCTTTCCATTGCTGAACTTGACTCTGCTTCCTTCTACACTGAATTCAATTCCCTCAGGGATTTCAATAATGATGCTTTCTTCTTTCTTCATTTTTTCACCTAATAAACGTAAGCCAACAACCTTCCGCCCAAACCATCCTTCTTTGCTTCCCTGTGGCTCTTGATTCCTTTTGGGGTTGAAACAATCAATATCCCTATGTCTCTTGAGGGGAGATACCTCTTCTCGTATTTCTCGAAGTCCTTTTTCTTTACTGCATGCCTTGGCTTGATTGAATTGCATTCATTTATTTTTCCATCCAGCTTTACCTTGAATATTCCATTCCTTCCATCATTGATGTGCTCGTGTGAAACAATGTAGCCGTTTTCCTGCATTACCCTAAGTATTTCCCCCATAAGCTTTGGGGCTGGCTTAAAAGTACATTCCTTCTTTGAAGCCATTTCATGGTTTTTTATGTTTGCCAGCGCATCTGAAACCGGATCAACTAAACTCATTCATAACACTTCCTTAATTGTATTTCTTGAACCCGATCTTTGGGGCAATTTCCTTAAAGCATCTCCTGCAAATATTCATTCTGTATTTTCTGATTAATCCGCTGCTTGCCTTACAGACAATGCACACATCCTTTCTTCTGTCTCTCATGATACTTCTACTCCAAATTCTTTCTTTATAAACTCTATTGCTTCTTCCTTTGTCACCCTATGCTTTTTGCCGACCTTTTTTTGTCTTTCCTTTCTCCTCTTCAATCTGTATCCTTTTCTCTCCAAACTCACTAATACATCAAAACCCCTTATCCCCAGCTTTGCGTCATACTTTACTCCAGGCAAATCAATGTATTCCTTTATCCCAAAGCCAAAGTTTCCATTGTTATCAAAATTCTTATGGCTCAGACTATTGTCTTTTGCACTTAAAGCTCTCTTCAATACCTCTACAGCCTTATCTTTTCTCAGAGTAACCTTTGCTCCAATAGTTAGACCTTCCCTTATACCCCAGGTGGGGGCCCTCACTTTACATTTTGTTTGGATTGTCTTCCTTTCAGTGATCTTTTCAAGTATCAGTTGAGCGTTATTTAATTCCTCTCCAGTCTGTCCCACACCCATGTTTAGAACAAGCTTCTCTATTCTTATCTTTCTCATGGGGTTTTCGTCATTCATTCTTTCTCTTCACCTATCCCTATTTCCGATTTTTTTTCTCCCATAACAAAGACATTCCTTGCAGTTGTCTTGAATTTCTTTTTCTTCAATTCAAGCTCCACTAATTTTTCTCGCGTGATTGTTCCTTCACTTATTTCAGTTATTTTGGCAATACTTCCTACATGGGTTCCCCCAGAAATAAATGCAAGATTTCCTTTCTTCAAAGAAATTGCTGAGAGAATCTTTCCTGAAGGCAATTCAATCTTTATTGTGTCTCCAACCTTGATCTCAATTTTTTCTTCCAGGAAACTTCTTCCATCATTGGTACTTAACTGCTGCCTGCCTTTCTTTATTTTTCTTTTCCCAGTCACCTTGCACAATTTTGTTAGGGGCCCTTTCTTTTTGAGTTCATCCACCTTCAGCCTTCCCTTCTCGTCAAATAAAAGCACAAAATGCTTTTTCATTTCTTTAATACTAATTAAATCAAACATTCCTACAGGAAACCTTATTTCCTTTCTTACCCTGCCATCAACCATGACCTTTCCATCCCTTATTATTCTTTTGGCTTCCCTTAAATTGCTTGCATAACCCAATAAATCTCTTAAAACAAATCCTAATGGGATGGAGTATCCTTTGCTGTGCGGCCCAGGCAAACATTTTATTGTAAATGTTTTTTCTTTCCTGTTTAATCTTCTGGTCTTACTTGAAGCAATCCTTTTCTCGCTCTTCTTTCCTCCTTTCTTGCCCATTAACTTTCCTCCTTCTTTTCTTTCCCCGTTTTTTCTTCCGTCTTATTTTCTGGTTTCTTTTTTTCTTCAGCCTTTTTCTCTTCATTTTCTTCTTTTGCGCCACTGCTTTTTTCAAAAGCGGTGTTTTCTCTTTTTTCTTCACTCTTCTCTTTGCTTTTTCCTTTCCCCTCTGCTTCTTCTTTCGCTTTCAGCTTGATTTTTTTTCTCTTAA
This sequence comes from archaeon, assembly GCA_043815885.1. Classification (GTDB taxonomy): domain Archaea; phylum Iainarchaeota; class Iainarchaeia; order Iainarchaeales; family 1-14-0-10-31-34; genus JBDRIL01. Next base: position 27,659 of record JBDRIL010000005.1, read on the forward strand.
ACCTTTTATCGTCCTTCAACTCCAAATCAGTTATCATGAGATTTGATGCCTTGAATGGAACAAGTATCTCTGTTCCGTCAGCCTTTTTTCGGACCATTTTTTCAATGAAAATAACTCCCTTCTTATAATCGACCTTTGTCACTTTCCCGCTCTTTTTCTTTTTCTTTCCCCTCATTATCTTTACAGTGTCACCGCTCCTTACAGCCAGACTTCTCTGATTCAATTCTTTCTTCAAACCCTTGCTTAAGTGAGCTTTAAGCAAACCTCTTTTTTCATGCAGTGAACTTTCATACAGCTTTTTTCTCTGCTTTGATGGTTTTTTGCTCTTCATTTTAATTTTCTCCTAAACAATAACAGAAGAAATTCCCGCTATCTTTGGCCATCTCTCTCCCACTTCCTTTGCAATAACCCCTTTTATTTCCGAACCCTTTGGAACTCCTTTGTCATCCACCAGCACTATTGCATTATCTTCAAACTTTACTCTTCTCCCATCAGCTCTTCTGTACTCCTTCTTAACTCTAACGATTATTCCTCTTTCAACCTTCTTTCTTATCTCTGGTTTTCCTTTCTTTACCACTACATTCACCATGTCTGCAATTCCTGCTTTTGGATGCATTCTCTTTTTTCCCTTGAATCCAAACACACTTATTATCTCCACTATCTTTGCTCCGCTGTTGTCTGCACAGACACACTGTGATTTCTGGCTTAAAGATTTTACTGGGAAAGCGCTCAATGCCTTCATTTTCTTTCAACCTCTGTCACTACAAAACTCTTTGTTTTGCTTATCTTTCTGGTTTCTCCTATTGTAACCATATCGTTTTCTTTTGCATTCATGCAAGGAGGGTTATGTGCCTTAATCCTTGACTTTACCTTCTTGTATCTCTCGTACTTGGGGACCTTTCTGATGATTTTTCTTTCCACTGTAACCATCGTGTTTCCTTTTGCATTAATTACCCTGGCCTTGAATACATTGCCCCTCACTTTTAGGTTTCCGTGAACAGGGCAGTTCTTGTCCTTGCATTCAACCATTTTTTTTCCTCCTGAAAAACAACTTTATTCTTTCTTCTGGTTTTCCAACCAGATTTCTTCCCTCAACACTTATTTTTTTTCCTCCAACAAGAAACTCTAAGTCCGCTTCCTTTTTCGGAAGAATTTTTTCCTCTCCTTCCTTCTCTTCAATCACCAATGTGTTTTTTGTTTCCTTTATCACTTTTCCTCTCATCCCTTCCTTGTTCTTGTCACATGATTTTATTGCCTTTACCTTTAATCCATTCAATTCATGCGCAATAATGTTCTCCTTATTTATCAAGTATTTTTTATACATCAATTAATTCCTCTTTGTATCCCTGCATTAAGAGTATTTCCTTAATGTTTTTCTTGTGGTTTCCTTGGAGTTCTATTTCGTTTCCTTTTACCGTGCCTCCACAGGCAAGCTTTTTCTTCAATATCTTTTCTAATTCCTTTGCTCTTTCATGGCTCTCCAATCCGCTGATGCTTGTCACCAGTTTTCCAAATCTTCTTCTTCCCACTCTCACCTTTATCTGTTCTGCTTCCTTTGCCATTTCTCCGCAACTACACAGCTCTTTTGGAAGCCCGCAAACCGGACACACCTCATTCATTTTTCTTCTTTCACCTCTCCTTTAGTTTTTTCTTTTTCATTAATAATGGTTAATATTCTTGCAATCGTTTTCCTCATTTTCTTTATCTTTCCAGGATTCTCTGATCTAGTGCCTGAAGAGATCAATGCCTTTTCTTTGGCTAGATCTGCCTTTATCCCAATAATCTTTTCACTTAACTCTTCCGCAGCCATCCCCCTCATGTCTTTCACGTTCAACTTTACGGCCATTATTCATCACTTTTTTTCTTTTCCTTTCTCCTTAGCCTTTTCTGCTATCTCTTTCTTTTCCTTTTTTTCTTCCGTCTTATTTTCTGGTTTCTCTTTTTCCCTTTTTTCTTCAGCCTTTTCTTCTTTTTTGCTACTGCTTTTCTCAGGGACAGTTTTTTCTTCTTTTGCGTCACCGCTTTTTCCAACAGCGGTGTCTTCCTTTTTTTCGTTTGTCTTTTCTTTTTTCTTTTCCTTCTCATTTTTTTCTTTCTTATCCTCAGTTTTTTCTTCTTTAGCTTCTTCCTTTTTCTCTTTCTTTTCTTCTTTTCCTTCTGCTTTTTCCTCGATTTCTTCTTTTCCTTTCTCCTGCGTTTCTTCTGCTTCTTCCACTTTTTCTTCCTTTTTCAGGAATTCCTCTATTTTAAACTTATCCGGAAAGAGTGTTCCTGGCTTAACTATCTTTACTTTTATTCCTATGATTCCAAACTTCGCGTTTGCAGGGGAAATCCCGTAATCAACCAATCTTGCTTGATCGCCCACCTTCTTCATATATCCTTCAGCTATCCTTTGCTTTCTTTTTCTGCTTCCCTTTCCTCCCAGTGCTCCTGAAAGCAATAGTTCTGTTCCTACTGCTCCTGCCCTCATGATGTCTTTGATTGCTCTGTATGCAACACTCCTCCAGCTGAATCCTCTCTCAATCAATTTTGATATCTTGTCAGCCATTGCTTGTGCGTCAAGTTCAGGCACTTCTATTTCCTTTATCTCTATTTGAGGGTTATCTATCTTGAATCTTTCTTCAATTTCTTTTGTAAGGCTCCTGATGTTTGTTCCTCCCTTTCCTATCGCTAAACCAGGCCTGGTTACATTAACTATTATTCTTGTCACAAGTGGGGTCTTTACTGTTTCAAGTTTTGTAAATCCTGCCTTCCCTAACTCTTTCCTCAAATACGTCTCTAGTTCTGCTTTCTTTATTCCCTGAGTGATAAAGTTTCTTTCAATCAATTATTTTCCCTCCGCTACCACTATCTCCAAATGAGTTGATTTCCTCTTCCTTCTCTTTCCTGAAATATGCCCTTTTGATTGGTGGGAAACCCTTGAAAAACCCTTGGAAGCAAAAAAATGTATTATCAGCAAATTCTCTGAATTTAGTCCCTTGTAGTCTGCATTGGCTTTAGCGCTTTCAAGCAATTTCAGCATGATCTTTGCAGTATTTTTTGGATATCTTCCTGACTTAGTGAATGAAATACTCCTTCCTTTCCTGTGTGCAACCTTTTTATTGTATCTCCTTAATGGAAGGAATTCCTTTTTATCAATCACGTTCTGAAAAAATTTTTCTGCCCTGCTTACTTTCATTCCCTTTAATTCCCTTGCAAATTCAGTGGAATACTTCAATGAACACCTTGCATTTGACAGAATTGCCTTTGCAATCTTTTTCTCATCCTTTATTTCGTAATTGTATTTTCTCTTTACCATTAATTCACCTTTACTTTCTTGCAGTGATTGCAGTACTGCTTCTTGTTGCACCGATTCCTGCCTTTCCATGCATTAATCTCTTTCTTGTAAGTACTAATTCCCCTAAATAATGCCCGAGCATTTCTGGTTCTATTTCCCTTATCTCAAAACTGTTTCCCCTGTATATTGCAAACTTTAATCCAATCATTGCAGGCATTATAATTGTATCCCTTTTGTGGGTTCTTATCGCTTTAGGGTGTTTTCCTTCCGTCAATTCCTTTTTTGCTTTAGCTACCTTCTTCATTAATTGTTTATTGAATCCTTTCTTCAAGCTCTTTTTTGCCCTTGAAGTAAGCAGCCCAGCAAACTCTTCCAGACTCATTTCATTTAATTCATTTATTGTTTTTCCCCGGTAAGTAAACTCTTTTCTAGCCATTTATTTCATTCACCCTTTCTTCTTTCTTCCCGTCCTCTTTGAAGCAATTGCTCCAACCTTTCTTCCTGGAGGCGCGTGCCTTGAAACAGACTTGCTCTTTCCTGGATGATGCTGGCTCCCTCCAAACGGATGGCTTGGAGGATTCATTGCTACGCCCCTGACTATTGGATAAGGCCTGCTTAAAGACTTCATTAAATGAAATGCTTTTCCTGCCTTAACCAATGGTTTCTCTTTTCTTCCTCCTCCTGCAGCATTCCCGATTGTTGCCCTGCATTCAGGCAATAAAGCAATTGTTTTCCCTGAAGGCAGTTTCAAGTAAATTCTTCCCTTTTCCTTTGACCCAACCAATGCATAAGATCCAGCACTCCTGATAAACTTCCCTCCGTCTCCAGGAATCAATTCAATGTTAAAGACAGGGCATCCTTCTGGGAGTTCTCTAACAGGAAGCACATTCCCTATATCTATTCCTGCCTTTTTTCCATACTCCAGTTCCTGCCCCTCAACCAATCCTTCTGCAGCGATAACTATTTCCTTCTTCTTATTCTCAAATAAGACCTCTGCCAATACTGCTGTCTTGCCTCTGTCATTCAGTACTCTGATGATTTGTCCTTTAATGACTCCTTCTTTTTGTTCATCATCATAGGAAATATAATTTACATCAAATGCAGCATTCTGTGTTGCCTTAAAGGTCGGAGAACCTTTTCCCCTTCTCTGGCTCTTCAATCTTTTTCCCATTTACAATACACCCAATTTAATTGCAATATCCCCTGCCTTGAATCCCTTGCTTATCTTTACTATTGCTTTTTTTCTTCCCTTCATGTCCTTTATTACCCTTACACTATCCACTTTTGCTTTATACAATCTCTCAACAGATTCCTTTATCTCTTTCTTTGTTGCCTTCTTGTTCACAATAAAACAAATCTTGTTCTCTGCCTCAATCATGTTCACTGCCTTCTCCGAAATCAATGGATAAAGCACTACTTCATAATCTTTCAGGCTTACTTCTTTTTTCATTTTCTCTCTCCTAATGCACTTATCGCTGACTCAGTCCATAAGGTAAGCCTTCCTGCCTTTGTTCCAGGAGCAAGCAGTTCTGCATTCAGGTTCTTTTCTTGCACAACATCAATTCCCTCTATATTCCTTGCAGCCCTGAATACTGAATTCTCTTTTCCTGTAACAATTAAGATACTCTTTCTCCGCTTATACTTTCTTCCCCTTCTCTTTCCCTTTCCTGCCCTGATTTTTCTCTTCTCCTTTGCTTTCTCGACATCATCCCATAAACTCAGTTTCTTTAATACTCCTGCGACTTCCTTTGTCTTCTTCAATGAAGCAAACTTTTCTTCCACGACCAAAGGCAATTCAATTCCTTCATTTATTCTGTGCCCTCTTCCCTTCACTAATTCCTTTCTTGTTGTTGCAGCAATCGCTGAATCCAATGCCTTTCTTTTTTCCTTTTTATTGATTTTTTCCTTTAATTTTTTTTCAACTTGAGGCGGATGAGCTTTTGGGCCCTTCACTGCCCCTGATATTCCTGCAACTCTTCCATACAACAATTCCCTTCTGTCCTTTGTTCTTGGCCTTCTTGCCCTTCCTACATTAATTGTTCTCCTGAATTGCGGTTTTTTTCTGCATCCAACATATTCAGCAGTAGTATTCCTTCCTGCACGAGGGTTGGGAGACTTTGGCTGTCTTCTTGCTGACTGAATTGAAAGAACTGCTCTCTTAATTAAATCCGGATGAAATGCTGTATCAAATACTGGAGGAAGTTCAACTTCCTTCAATCTCTTCCCTTCCATTGAAAGAACCGCTGCCTTCACTTTGCTTCAACCCCTGCTTTTGTTCCAACAAAACTTATATCCATTAAATTGGATTTCTTTTCCTCTGTTTTCCTTATGGGTTCCCTTAATGCAATGCATCTCTTTACTATTCCAGGAGTCGAACCACTCAAAACCAAAAAATCATTCTTTATTATTCCATAATAAGGAAAGCCTCCTTTTGGATTGACGGAATCAGGTTTATTGCCCAGCATTATTACTCTCTTATTGTATTCAGTTCTGTTATGATAACCCATTTGCCCTGGCCTTGCAACTGTCCACATTACTGTTGACGGGGTCCAGGGGCCAATACTTCCAACAATCCTTCTCTTCTTTGCTTTGGGCCTGTGCATCTTTACTCCAAACCTCTTGATTACTCCCTGAAATCCCTTTCCCTTTGTTACTGCTTTCACGTCAACAAATTGCTTTTCCTTGAATACCTCTTCCAGCTTCAATTCCTTTCCAAGTTTATCCTTTGAAAATGCAAACTGTCCTTCAACCTTCCCGCTCAAATGAATTTCACTTACCTCCGGCTTCTTTTTTCCTATTCCAGTTGAGTGAGGCTGTGTATGAACCAACAACCTTATTTCACTTGTTTCCCCCAATGAATTCTCTATTTCCTTTAAATCGTGCTTGCTCTTCTTTCTTCCAATTGATTTAATTCTCTTCTTTAAATGCTTTTCAGTTTTTTCAGTCAACACTTCTTTCAGTGTCTTTAATCCAGAAGTAGTTTTCTCATAAGCCCTTACTCCAAATACCTTCAATGGAGGGCATTCAATTATAGTGCATGGAACAGACAACTCGCTTCCATACGTGACAGAAGCAGAATGTGCATTCTTTCCAATTACGTGAGTCATTCCTGCCTTATATCCAAAAAAATTAAGCGGTTTCACTTCTTCTGTTTTAGTTTCAGGCATTGAGCTGAAGCTAGGCGTTTCTCTCTTTGCCCTTTTTCTCGGGTAATAGGCAAGAGAACCACTCCTCGGCTTATGCTTTTTTCCCATTTAACACTTTCACCAAGCTAAGCTATGAATGCAAAAAAAACTATTCCAAAAAAGCTTCAAAACAAGCTTTCTTGACAGCATTTATGTTTTTTTGGGCTTCCCCAAAAACACAGTTTACTGCCACAAACAGTAATAATATTATTGAAGAAAAAACCTATTTAAATGCTTCGCTCAAGCATTTTGAACATTTTTTCCATTACGGGAGAAAAATATTTAAATAGGATAGGACTAGCTTATACCTATGGGTTTTATTGGTTCAATAATGAAGTACAAGTTCTCGATATTCATAGTTTTTGTTCTTCAATTCATTAGTTTAATTTTTTCAAGAGCAAAACTCTTGGGAGAAAAAGAATTATTTATTGGCCCAATGTTATCAACTATTTTTTTCATTTTAATTCTTGTTTACTTTGTTTACTTAGGATGGAGAGCAGTAAAAAAATCTAATTATACTTTAAAGGATGCAGGAATGGTTGGATTAGGTGTTGGCATAACCAGCAGCATAATTCTTGGAATAGTTTTGATAATAATAGCATTTATTTTATCCTTTGGATTAGTCGAATTAGGACAAAGCCTTGGATTCATCTTTGGGGAGGCAGCCTCTCAGTCAGGTCAACAACTCACTGGTCAATCAGGAGGAGCTATTGGAGGCGCAGTTGGGGCTTTCTTCGGGGTGCTGTTCTTAATAGTCGCAGTCATTACTGCAATCCTAAACATAATAGTTTACGCAATAATTGGATTCATCTTTTCCTTTTTAGGCGGATTCTTAGCAAATAAATTAGGAAGGAAATAACTTTGCAAAAATAAAAAAAAAGAAAATCAGTGAAGGAATTTACTTCCTTCTGATGACATAGAATAATATTGCCACTACTATTATGAGTAAAACGAATGCAATCATTCCCTGCCCTAAAAACAGGAATGCTGTCGGAATTAATGGAGTTGCTGGTTCAAAGGAAACTGGTGCAGAGTAAGATTTTCCATCAACATTGAATTCAATTGTTCCTCCCTGTTCCTCTGTTACGTCCTTGTCTGGAGTTACTTTCAAGGCAATGACTTCTTCCTTTCCTGCTTCCACTTCAATCCTGTCTTCTCCTTCCACGTTCCATTCCTCTGGAATCCCGCTTAAAGAAATCTCTCCTTCCACTGTTTCAGCTGAATCATTTGTTATCCTTACAATTACTTCATATGTATTTCCTGTTTCTGATTTAATTACTTCTACTTCAATTGAAGGAGCCGCTTCCTTTCCAACAATCAGAGTCATTCTCTTTTCATCTTCTGCCTCATCTGTTTCTGCTATGACTCTTCCATTGAATTCTCCCTTTCCTTCAGGGGTTACGCTCAGATAAACTTTTTCTGTTTCATTTCCTTCAATTGAAACACTCTTTTCCTGTACTTCCCATCCTGATGGAAATCCATCCAAGTAAACCCTTACACTCAGTGTATAGCTTGAATTATTTCTTACCTCAAAAACCAATTCACTCTTTCCTTCAATCATTTTTTTGGAAGGATAGCCAACTATTTCGATATCCTTTTCTTTTTCGCTTGGGATAATTTTCGTAGTTTTTGAAGGGATATTGCATCCACTTACTTCCACATCGTAAAGCAAGTAAGTCTCTTTGTTTTCCTTCAAAGTAACTTCAACTGTCTTGGTTCCAAAGTAATCTGCAGGAATTTCAATTACTCCAGGACTCACTTCCAAGTACTTTCCGCTCAACCTTATTTCTGCCTTTTTATCAAAAGGATTATCCACTGTAAAGGAAATAACTGTCTTTTCTTTCACTGTTTTTTCGCTTGGAACACTTAATTCAAAGTTACTGCAAGTGCTTTCCTCTCCTTCAACATAAACCATAAAACTTTCTGTCCCTATTTGACTGAAACTGCAGCTCTCTCCCCCGCTGAAATGGCCTTTTACTTTAATGTATCCTGTCCCACTCTCATCCTTATCTGTTCCAAATGCCTTTACCTTTATTTTCAAATCAGCAGTTCCATTTGAATAAACTGTCTTATCCCATTCATATTCCTCTACATCAAAGTCAGCATCATTGTCATATGCTTCAACGTCATCAATATAGAAGGTCTGCTTTGTATTGTTTTCTAATTCAAATGTCTTGTATTCAGTAGTTCCTTCTTCCAGTGTAACTGATTCAGTGTTTATTTCAATATCCTTGCACATTGCCTCTTCTTCCACGTCCTCTATATTTACATAGAAGTAATCACTGACAATATCTGAATAATCGCATTGCTTTCCTCCGCTGAAATGCCCTTTTAAATTCACTGAAGCCCTTGCTCTTACGTCCTCACTAACTGAATAACTCTTTACATTTAATTCAATGAATCCGTCATCCCTTGAATTAATGTAAGTGCTTTTATCCTCTACATTTATATTGAATGAACTGCTTGTTTCTTTTGGTGAAACTCCTTCCAAGTAAAATCTTTCAAGTGAATTATTGTATACAATGAATTTAACTGTCTTGCTTGAACTTTCATCAAGGTAAACTGAATTAACCCTTACATCCAGTTCATCACATTCGCTTTCTTCCCCTAAATCATTCACATGGACATCAAAGTATTCAGTGTAAGTGCAATCACTTCCATCAGTAAAGTGTCCTTCCACTGTTGCCTTTGCCCTAAAAACTCGGTCATTGCTTACCTCTTCTGTTTCCACTCTCACTCTGTAGGTTCCGCTTGAATCAGGGCTAATGTAGTGATCGTAATATGTTTCCTCTACATCTATTTCGCTGTCCAATTCAACTGCTTCAACTGAATCAATCCAGAAACCGCTTTCCCCACTATTCTCAATCGTGAAGTTATAGTAAGCTGTTTCTTCTTCATCCATGTATACATCGTTTGCATTAACCTCTACATCACTGCAACTTGTTTCTGGTTCTGTGTCCCTTACATATACAGTGAAATTCTTTGTTGAAATTTCAGAGAAATCGCATTCCTTTCCGTTCTGGAAATGCCCCCTTAAATCAAGGTATCCTTCTCCCTGCCTGTCATTTGAAACTTCTTCTGTTCTAATGCTTACTTCCAGACTTGCGCTTCCGTTTTCTGGAATTGAGTAATCATAGTCATATGCCTCAATATCCATGAAGCTGTAGTAAGAAACATCATCTGCTTCAAATTCATCTATATAGAATCTGCTGTCTGAATGATTCTCTACACTAAAGGTTCTGTTATCAGTTGTATCCTCATCCAGATAAACTGTTCTGGGGTAAATCACTATATCAGAACAGTCTCCAGTTCCCCCATTCAAAATATTCACATAAGCAGAGTATTCTGAGGGAATCCATTCTTCTCCTTCAACCCTTGCAAAAACCCCTACATGGTATTCATCAGGGCCTCCTCTCACTTCAAAAACATTATTCCACTCAAATTCCTCTGATTCATACAAATAAAGGTACTTTGACTCAATTGGTGAAGTATCCACTAAACCAACACCATTTCCATAAAGAGCGTATACTTCAGCATAAGCTTCTACAAGCACATAGGCGTCCTCAGGAATTGATTCATAGTAATCCCCGTACTCCAGATAAATGTCTGCCCTTACATCAACATAGTCATCCACTTCTGCATCCACGCTTGGGGCATAGGAATGCTCGTAATCGCTTCTGACTTCAACATTACTTATTTCAAGATTATAAGGCTCGACTGCATGAGCAAAGCTTAAGAAAATCAATCCAAGAAACACAACACAAAACCATTTAATTCCATTCAATCCATATCACCTTTTTTTATTTTTTCAAAATTAAGAGTAATAATCGTCATAGTAACTGTAATCATTGTTGTAATATTCGTCATATTCATCGTATTCGTAATAATAATCCTCTTCCTCTGCTGGAAGCTCATAAGGATTGCTGTAACCAGTAACATAGTCTTTGTGATACCAGTAATCAGCTAAAGCATAATAGTCAGTATAATAGGGGTAATAATAAGGAGAATAATAGTAGTAAGGATAGTAAGAGTAAGGCTCATATGAATAGGGATAGTAAGGATAATAGCATTTAGTGTGAATGCATGGATTGTCTGAGTAATAGTAATCTCCATAATAGTTGCCATAGGAATTGTAGTAGTAAGGCTCGTAATCGCTGTAATAGTATGAATCGTAGTAATAATCCCTATCGTAATTCCCTATTTCAATGTAATACTCTCCATCTCCAATAGAAATATAGGAATCAGCGCTAACACTCTGGCTGAGTAATATAAAGCCAAAGCTGATTAGAATAAGCGATAATACACTCTTTGGAAAATAAATTTTTCCCCCCACCTTATCACTCCGAAGTAGTAACAATTATATATAAGTGGTGTATTGAGTCCTTTTAAATATATCGCTTTTTAGAGTTAACAAGTTAATTTAGCCTTTTTAGGCAATAGAGCCCTCTATTTTTTCGTATGCAATCTCTTTAATTTTAGTAGTATCTTTTCCTACCTCGATAGTGAATTTCTGCCCATTAATTGTTTTTGTTTTAGCATCCAACTTATATTTTCCAGTAGGAACAATAACTTTAACAATTTCTTTTGGGATTTCCTTGTAATCAATTAAACTGATTTTCTCTTCTTCGAATGACTCCTCTATAAGTATTTCCTTTGTTTCAAAGTTCTGCATAAAGCTTTCAGTTCCAGCCTTAATCTTAGCGTAATGCTTCTTTTCCTTCTCCTTTTTCGCTGGATTAGTGTATTTCACTGCTTTTACACTAATTAATTCATAAGTGCTTAAATCATCTGGATTGCTTCCAGTAAGCATTAATTCTACTGCATTTCCTCCTTCTGAAGGAGCTCCGGAATAATCACTCAAACTTGAAGCAATATGGTTTTCGCTCACTAAACCCAGATTATAGTTATTCCAGCTCTTCATTACAGAATTTATTGTTGGACGGTAATTTCCATACACATAAGAACATCCATCATAGTATCCTATAATTTGTCCATCTTGTCCACTCTCTCCCACCAAACTTCCCCACCAACTTTCAGCCTGGCTCAGATCATTGGCACAGTTAGGCGTTCCAGGCCTGTCTCCAAGAGATGATTCCACATACTCATCCCTTAACCTTGGAAACTGGTGCTGGAATTCATGGTCAAATACATAAGGCCAGTAAGTTTCATTGGAACCTGTTACAGAAACATAAGAACTTCCACCTAAATAAGCACAGGATCTAAAAGATATATCGCAAAGATTTACTCTGTAAGTATTAGCTAACCCCTGGCAGTAAGTATAACTTTCAGCATTCCTGCAGTCAGTGCAGTAATCCACTGGATAATCAGGGGTAAATATCTGGTCGACATACCAGAAATTGAATTTATTTGTATTGTTTTCATAGACATCCATTTCCAATAAACCAGGTCCACTGGAAGGAAGGTTTCCATAGTAATCAACTGCCTTCTCTGCGTTATCCAAAAACTCGTTCTTTGAACTATAAGCCAATCCAATGAAAATCACATTCACTCTATCCCCAGCAGCATTATTTGTTCCAGGGAACAATTCCTTGCACATTCCATGGTCAACACAAACACCATTAACGCAGGTATTTGAAGTACAATCAGAATTCACATCACATCCTTGTCCTGTCTGGCATGGAGGACAAATACTTCCTCCACAATCAACATCTGTTTCCCCTGGGTCTTGATAGTTATTGTTGCATGTTCCATAGGGATTTGTTGTAAAAGAATAATAGGCACTATCAATGCAATCAGTCTGTGTAGAATCAATACAACTTCTTACTTTGTATTCATAAGAAGTACCCCCAGAAAGACTATATTGTGTTACATAGTGCTGTGTATTACCTCCATAGTAAGGGGTTGGACTCCAGTTGTCTATCTGTATTTCATTATAAGAAGCTGTTTGGTTTGTCTCCCAATAGGCAGTAACATAATCAACTCCAACTTCATTTACTTCTGGCCCGTAGGTAATGCTTAAACTTTCATTGCAGTCAGCAATACACTCCCCCCATAAACCATTCTCGCAGTACTGTATGCCTGGTCCACACCAAATAGTACAATCCCTTGATAAATCTTCATCAATTAATCCATCACAGTCATTGTCTTCTCCATCACATATTTCCTGTGAAGGAATACAATTATAGCTTTCATTTTTATCCTTCCTGCTTTCACAGTCTGGATCCCCTAAAGTGCTTCCATCAGAGCAATAACCTTTCTTCCAATAAAAATCACAGTAGCCATCTCCGTCATTATCTATATGGTCATCACATTCAATTGGAGTATTATCTTTCCCAGTTCCTCTTCCAGGCGCCCCAACTGGAGCCCCAAAAGGAGAAATAAACTGAATTATTCCAATAATTATTATTGCAATAACCAGTATTAAAAATAAACCAAGTAAATTCTTATTCATCTAATACTTTTAGAATTAAGTATTATATAAGCTTTATCCCTTTACCACTCCAAGAGGAACCACTCTTGCAATCTTTTTTGCTATTCCGCTTACCTCAAGTGACTTAACTACTTCATCTACGTCCTTGTATGCTTCAGGCATTTCTTCAGCCAGAGTAGCATAGGATGCTGCTTTCACTAATTTTCCTTCCTTCATTAGGTCTTCCTGTACCTGCTTTCCTTTCTTTCTTCTCATTGCTTCATGCCTGCTCATTACTCTTCCTGCTCCATGAGCAATGCTTCCAAACGTCTCCTCCAATCCTTTTTCTGTTCCAACCACTATCCATGAAGCTGTTCCCATTGAACCAGGAATTATTGCCGGATGCCCGCTTTCAGCATATGCCTTTGGGTTTTCCTTTCTTCCTGCAGGAAAAGCCCTTGTAGCTCCCTTTCTATGAACCAATAACTTCTTTCTCTTTCCTTCTACATTATGTTCCTCTATTTTTGCAATATTATGCGCTACATCATACAATAACTCTAAATTCATTTCTTCCGCACTTCTCCCCATTATCTTGCTGAATCCATCCCTAACCCAATGCATTATCATCTGCCTGTTTGCAAAGGCAAAGTTCACTGCACAATACATCGCTTCCAGATAATCCTTTCCTTCCTTTGAATTAATTGGAGCACAACACAATTGCGGGTCAGGAACTCTTATCCCATACTTATTCATTGCATTCTTCATTACTCCAAGATAATCAGAAGCTATTTGATGTCCAAATCCTCTGCTTCCAGTATGAACCATTAAAACGATTTGCCCTTTACTTAAACCAAATTTTTCTGCCACTCTTTCATCAAATAACTGTTCAACCAACTGTATTTCGAGAAAATGATTCCCTGAACCAAGCGAACCCAATTGAGGCATTCCCCTCTGAATTGCCTTCTCACTCACTTTCTCTCTATTCGCTAACTCAATTCGTCCATTTTCCTCCATGTGCTCCAAATCCTTGCTCCATCCAAATCCTTCCTTTACAGCCCATTTAGCTCCTTCCTGCATTACTTCATTCAATTGATTTTTGTTGGCCCGGAATTGTCCTTTACTGCCTAAACCACTTGGGACATCAACAAACAATTTCTCTATTATTTCCCTTACCTTTGGCTTTACTTCCTTTAACTCCAGATTAGTCTTAATCAATCTCACTCCGCAATTGATATCAAAACCAATTCCTCCAGGGCTAACCACTCCTTTTTCATAATCAATTCCCGCCACGCCTCCTATTGGGAAACCGTAGCCGATATGGGCATCCGGAAGCGCTATAGAATATTTTTGTATTCCTGGAAGATAAGCAACATTCTTTATCTGATTAATTGCACCTGATTCTATTCTTTCCACTATTTTTTCTGTCCCATAAACTCTTCCTGGAACAAGCATTCCGCCTTCTTTTGGGATTTCCCATGTGCCTTCAGAAACCTTTTTGAATTCCATATTAATTCATCCTATAATTAATTCAATGAATAAAATTAAATCTTTTTATATATCACACAAAACCAGCGCATTCCATTTTCCTTCGTGAAACCAAACCCTGAAATCGTGCCTTGTAATTGCCTTTACATTTGTTTTCACTTCATGCTTCTTTGAATCAATTTTTTCTCCCCTGCACTCAATCTTCAAATAACCTTCTCTTAATTCCTTTACTTCAAACTCTGAAAAAACCATTTCCCTTGTCTCAATCTGAAACAATAATTCCTCCAGGAATTTAAACAATACTTCCTCAAACTTTTCCTCTTCAATTTTCACTTCCAATTCAATTTTTTCCCCTGCATTTACTCCCCTTAAATCAATTATTGCATTGCACAAAGCCCTCCCTGAATTCACTATTAATCCTTCTTTCGTTTTCCCGAATGCCTGAAACAATAAATCAGCTGTATGCTCCAAATAAACGAATTCCATGCTTTTAATAATGTAAACAATAATTGTAATAAATCATTTGTTTTCCTAACAAGGAAAATTATTTAATCAGCACATACATTTTTATAGAAGAAAAGCGATTAGGTAATAGAATGCAAAAAAAATTATTCATTTCATTAATTCTCTTAATTATATTAGTCTCGCCTTTAGCTCTTGCTGATGGAGGCCTCTGGATTAGAGACATAGACAGATGGAACCTCTATGACCAGCAACTGCAGCTCGCATCAATTGATTATAAGGACGGATACCAAAACATGCTTATCCAGATTAATATTGATGACGAAGTCCATGGAGATACAGCGGTATGGATTTTTCCTGTTCCCGCGCCCCCGGAAAAAGTTGCAATAGATGTAACTAAAGGCTATCCAATATTTGAAGGAAGAAACATCAAAGAAAGACTCACTTCAACTGTTTCTGGAATGAGTTTTCTTTATGCATTTTATTCAACCTTTCCTTTCTCACTAGTTTTAATTCCTCTCTTTACTACTATGGGGTCATCAGGAACCTATGCGTCATCTCGTTTTAATGAAGAATATAATATGCTTTTCCACACCATGGATGGAGGAGTAACAGTCCACGAAGTAATTGAAAAAATGGGAATTACAACTGAATTAATCACTACAATTGATGCAACCTCTCTCTCCAATTACCTCACTTCAAAAGGATTGGACTTGCCTGAAAGCTCCAAAGAAATAATGAATGAATACATTGGAAAGGATTACTCTTTTGTTGTATCCTACATTAATGATATCGATAAATTCAAGAGATGGAGCACCAACACTGCAGCGCCTTCTTATTATGGTTATAATGACTCTGGAAGGTTATGGAGAGGAAACATAATGAGTGTTTCTTTACGCTTTCCTACAGACAAGGTATTCTATCCTTTAAGGCTCACCAGTGTTTACGGAAGCAAGAGCATTCCAATGGAAATAAATGTTGCAGGCCATGTAAGCCCTGAACTTTATCCTGAAATAAAGACTGGTTCAGAGATTACATACAATGAAAACACTAGTTCAAGTAGTTATTATGAAGGCTATAAAACATTCACTAAAATAAAGCTCAATGCTCCTTCAAAATACTTTGTGAAAGATTTATGGATTTCAGGCATGACTCCAATAAATGTTGGATGGGCTGACTTTCTGATTAACTTTCCATGGCTTTGGGGAATCATTCTTTATGCATTGCTTTCCTGTATTTCAAGTCTTGCTGCAGGGCTATTTGCCTTCAAGGAAGACTTCCAAAAGATTGGAAGAAACAAACTGTTCTTTTTCGGTTTATTCAATTTCCTCACAATAGTGGCATTTTCTGTTGCAACATGGCAATTAAAAACCAAGACTCTTGACCCAAAAATAAAAGCAGATTTAAAAAAGAAAGGAGTAGAAGTTTCAGTCAAAGACAACAGAAAGTTTGTATTTGTTGGATTATTTATAGTGATATTCCTTTGCCTGACATTCTTTTCAATGGCCTTGCTTGGAGCCTTATTGTAAAATAGAATTAGTTTTTATTCCTTTAATTCAATTTCAACGTGAACATTTTCTGGAATCTCTACTCGCATTATCCTTCTCAAAGTCCTTTCATCTGCTTCAATATCAATCAGTCTTTTATGGATTCGCATCTGCCATTTTTCATATGATTCTGTGCCTCCGCCACTCATTCCCTTTCTTGTAGGTATAATCAGTTTTTTTGTTGGAAGAGGAATTTTTCCGGAATGCTTTACTCCGGTTCTTCCGGCTATTTCCAGTATTCTTTCACATATTTCATCCAGTAGCTTAAAATCAGGGCTTGTAAGTTTAATTCTTGCTTTACGCATTCTTCATTCCTCTGAAAAAATAAAATAAAAAAAAGAAAGGGCATTACTTTCTTGGTGTCACGCTTATAATCATTCCTGCTGCCACTGTCTGCCCCATGTCCCTTATCGCAAACCTTCCTAATTGAGGGAACTTCTTGTATTCTTCCGCTACACATGGCTTCATTGGAACTACCTTGATTATTGCTGCATCCCCTGTCTTCAAGAACTTTGGATTCTTTTCTTTTTCTGCTCCTGTTTTTGGATCCAGTGTCTTCTGTAGCTCTGTTACCTGCATTGAAAGCTGTGCTGTATGCAAGTGAAATACTGGAGTGTAATTCACTGGTATTGCAGTAGGATGATTCAGTACAACTATCTGTGCTATAAAGTCTTTCACTACTGTAGGAGGGTCCTTTGTATGTCCTGCAACGTCTCCTCTTGCAACATCTGTTTTTGAAATGCCTCTTACATTGAATCCAATGTTGTCTCCTGGCCTTGCTTCCTTTAATTGTTCGTGATGCATTTCAACTGTCTTGACTTCTCCTTCTTTTCCAACAGGCTCAAACCTTATCTTGTCTCCGGGTTTAATTATTCCTGTTTCAACCCTTCCAACAGGAACTGTTCCAACACCTTTAATGTTGTATACGTCCTGTATTGGAAGCCTCAATGGTTTGTCGATTGGAGGTTCCGGGGCTATCAGTGTATCAAGTAAATCCAACATTACTGATTCCTTATACCAAGACATGTTCTCTGACTTCTTTGCGACATTGTCTCCTAACCAAGCACTTATTGGAACAAACTTTAATGCGTCTCCCTTGAATCCTATTCTAGTCAATAGTTTTGTCAGTTCCTGCTTTAATTCAGTGAATCTCTTTTCCTCGAATTTTATTTCATCCATTTTGTTTATTGCTACAATCATCTGCTTTAATCCCATTACCTGAGCTAAAAACGCGTGTTCCTTTGTTTGTGGCTGGATTCCTTCCTTTGCACTTACAACCAGTACTGCTGCATCAGCCTGGGAAGTTCCAGTAATCATATTCTTAACAAAGTCTCTGTGGCCTGGTGCATCAATAATAGTAAAAGAATTCTTTTTTGCAACAAATTTCCTGTAAGCAACATCAATTGTTACTCCTCTTTCTCTTTCCTCTTTCAAGTTATCCATTACATAAGCAAAAGCAAAGGTTCCTTTTCCCTTTGATTCAGCTTCCTGTTTTAATTTCCTGTAATCCTGTTCACTCAATGCTCCTGTATCATAAAGAAGTCTTCCGACTAAGGTTGACTTTCCATGGTCAACATGGCCAATGAACACCAAGTTAATGTGTGGCTTTTCTGCCATGAACTCTACACCTCCAAAATAACCTTTTACAAAAAAGTTTAACTAAAATTACACAATATTCTCTACACCAAAACTATTAAAATAGTATTATATTTACGTTCATTGCCTGAATTTTAGTTTTACTCTAAGAAATATTGAGCGCTCTTTGGTTCTGGTTCCATGCCTTTTCTTTTCCTGATTTCTGCAATGGTTAATTTCTGTAATTCTCTTGGAAGATATTCATATCCAGAATATTCAGCTGTCCATACAGCTCTTCCTTGTGTTGCGCCTCTTATTGCTGCACTGAATCCAATTAATTCCTTTACCGGAGCCTTTCCTACAATTATTGTTTGGTCTCCTTCCTGCCTCATTTCAGTTATCTGTGTTCTTCTTGCTCCAAGTTCTTTACTCACTGCGCCCATGTAATCCTGTGGAACTAAAATTGAAAGAATCTGTTTTGGTTCCATTAATAATGCATCTGATGAAAGCATGCATGCATAAATTCCTCTGGTGACTGCTGGAAGCACTTGTGCTGGGCCCCTGTGAATTGCGTCTTCATGCAGTTTTGCATCATCCAATACTACTTTTACTCCCTGTACTTTTTCTTTAGCCAAAGGACCTTCATTCATTGCATCAAAGAATGCCTGCATAACCAACTCCCTTATTTCAAATAATGCAACTATCCCTCTTGTTGCATTAATGAGAATATTATTGTTCTTTATTGCCCAAGCCTTTTTTGCTTCATCTCTCTCGAATCCCGCATCAATCAATTTATTCACTATCTCTTTATCCTTATCCCTTATCTTTCCGTCATGTTTTAATTCAACCAATTTACTGAATTGTTCTTCCGGAATTGCTTCAACATGAATATAGAATTTATTGTGTTTATTCGGGCTTTTACATTCATATTTTGGGGAGGTCTTCATAATGGCTTCATGGTAAACTACAATTGGCGATCCAACCGTAATAGGCAGTTTATGGTCATGTTCAATTCTGTACTGTGTTACCTCCAAGTGAAGTTCTCCCATTCCACTCAATAAATGTTCTCCTGTTTCCTGATTTATTTCTGCCCTGATATTCGGATCCTCTTTTGTTATCTGCCTGATTGTTTCAATTAGTTTAGGCAAATCCTTTGTCTGTTTTGCTTCAACTGAAACAGTCATTACTGGTTCAGCAGTACTCATGAATGCCTCAAATTCTTTCATTTCTTTGGAGGAAATAGTTTCTCCTGCATACACTTCCTTTAATCCAACCAATGCAGCAATATTTCCTGCTGGAACTTCCGCTACAGGAACCCTGTCCGGACCCATGTAAAGACAGACCTGCTGGATTTGCACTTCCTTTTGTTTTCCCATTAATCTTACCTTTGTTCCCTTCCTTACCCTTCCTGAATAGATTCTTCCTGTTGCAATATCCCCTGCATGAGGGTCAACAGTTACATCCACTACCATCATTGAAAGAGGCCCTTCAGCATTGCATTCAAGCATTGCCTTTCCTTCTTCACTCTCGAGTTCCCCTCCCCACACCTTTGGAGTCCTGTACTTCTGCGCTGTTAATGGATTAGGCAAATGCATTACAATCATTTCCACTAATGCTTCATGCAAGGGAGACTTTTCAGACAATGTTTTTTGATCTTTATTTCGGCAAAATTCATATACGTCCTTGAATGAAATTCCTGTTTTCTTCATGTGGGGAACACTTACAGCCCAGTTATAGTAAGCAGAACCAAATGAAACAGAACCATTCTCTACATTCACTTTCCACTCGTTCTTGTATTTCTCTGGAGCATTCTTTTCAATCAATCCATTCACTTTAGTAATGGTCTTCACAAACCTTTCCTGCATCTGTTCTGCATTCAACTGTAATTCATTAACCAGTCTATCAACCTTATTGATAAAAAGAGCAGGCTTAACATTTTCCTTTAATGCCTGCCTTATAACTGTCTCGGTTTGAGGCATTACTCCTTCAACTGAATCAACCACCAAAACAACTCCATCCACTGCCCTCATTGCTCGAATTACTTCTCCTCCAAAATCAATATGCCCAGGGGTATCAATAATGTTAATCAAATACTCCTTTCCATTGCATTCCTGTACCATTGAAACATTTGCAGAATTAATTGTAATTCCTCTCTGCTGTTCCAATTCATAGAAATCCATAAACAACTGCTTTCCGGCTAATTCCTTTGAAATCATTCCAGAAGCAGCAATCAAGTTATCAGTCAAAGTAGTCTTTCCGTGGTCAATATGGGCAACGATTCCAATATTCCTAATGTTTTCTCTTTTATTCATGTATTGTTCTGCTTTCTTTGCCACGTCTTCTCTTCTAACCATTTTATCTTTCCCCTAATTAGTTTACCTTGAACTCTGTGCAATTCTCTCTACTTCATCCTTTCTTTTAATTGAGAAACTGTTTGCATCATCCTTTGATGCAAGGATTAATTCCTTTGCCAGTGCTTCTGATGCAGTTACTTTTTTATTGAAAGAAGAAGAAAACGCAGCCAAAGCAATATTCTTTAAACTCTCATCTATTCTTTTTAGTGGAGCAATATCTACTGCAATACTGTACGCAATTCCTCCCTTCTTTATTCTTGTAGTGTCTTCCCTTGGAGCGGAATTCTCTATTGCCCTAACCAATACCTGCACTGGATTCTGTTTTGTTTCTTTTTCCACTATCTCAAACGCTTTTTCAATTATATTTATTGCCTGGAGCTTCTTTCCACAACTTCCCCTTCCTCTGATGTATTTCCCGCTTAACTTTCTCTTTCCTTGCCCTGACCTCATTACCTTGTTAACCAGTCTTTCAACAATACTCATGCTTCCCTTTGAAAACCTCTTCCTTGTCAGTTTTCCGAATGAATGAGGAATCAATTTTGATTCAAGGCTTAAATGATTAGCCAAAGTTATATCATTAATCTTTACCCCTTCTACAGTCCATTTGCCGAAGAGCTTGAATTCCTCACTCATTTACCTCTTCACCTTCTCTATTTTTCCTCTTCTAAGCATTTCAAGTGACTGGTTATTCACTTTAATTATCTTGAATTTCACTCCCCACAAATCTCCTGGGGCTCCGCCTTTCCTTCCCCCAGCTCCTTCAATCAATACTTCATCGTGTTCATCAATATATTTTATTGCTCCGTCGAATGGCGCTAAAGCAGTCAACTGCTTTCCATTCTTAATGAGCTGGATCCTACAACACTTTCTGATTCCGCTGTTTGGCTGTCTTGCTGTCACTCCTCTCTTCTCCAAAACAATTCCTCTTCCTTGGGGTGACCCCTCCAGAATATCCTTTCTTCCTCTCTTTCGTATAAGTATTCTTTTCCTTTCTTTTCTTTTTTTCTTTTTCCATTTCTTTCTCTTTTTTTCCAGACTCTTAGCTGAGAATTCTCCTGAAGCCATTCCCTTTCACCTTATCCTTATTTCATTAACATTATAATGTCTCTGCATTAATTCCTTTATCTTCTTCAGCTTATTTGTTTCATTCATTATCTTTCTCTTGTTCTCTGAATCCAGTTTCAATAAAACATTCTTTTTTCCCGCTTCTTCTCCTAACTCAATTTCATTGAATTCTATTCCCCTGAAAACATTTTTAATGAATCTCTTTGGATCGGCACTGTAAGCAAATACATCAATGTCTTTCCTGATTTTATTTCTTAACTTCTTTATATTTGAACCATTCCTTCCAATCACATTTCCTATATCTGATTCCTTGACCATGAACGTTACCCTGTTTCCCTTTATAATGCAGTCCACTGCATCCACTCCTGAAAAGGAATTCAGTGCATTGATTAAGAGAATTTCTTCATTGCCTAACTTCATTTCTTTTCCCTTGTCTTTGTCTTTTTCTTTTCTGTTGCTGGAGATATCTTTGACTTTCCTTTTTTCAGTACAATCATTACTGAAATAGGAAACGGTTTTCCACAGACAGCTCCTAACTCAATAGAGTTTCCCTTAAATTCATAAAAAGGAATTTGAGCAATATTTCCAATTCCAATTATCCTTTCTTTTATTGCCTTGTCTGTGTTGTTGCTTATAATAATTAGTTCTCCTTTTCCTTTTAAAATATTTCTCTCGCTCTGCTTAGAGCCAAACAATACAGTTCCAGTGTCTACTGCTCTCCTTATTTCTTTTTTTTCATCAATCATTTCTTTCCACTCATTAAAAGGTCTACTGTTCCTGTTCCAACCTTTATTGGTTGTCCAACTATAATGTTTTCAACCACTCCCTGCAATTCTTCTCTCTCTCCCTTGAATGCTGCATCAAGCAAGTGCTTTGTGGTTTCCTCGAATGCAGCTCTTGCAAGAGGGGAACTCTTCTGTCTTGTAATTCCTGTTCTTACAACTCCCTTTATGTCTCCCTCAAAGGTCATCAAGTCAGCCAAAAGAATCAAGTGCCTTACATCAACTGCAATCCCGTTCTCTCTAAACGTTTTATCCAGTTCATTAATGATTGCACTCCTTCCTGCTTCTATTCCCAATACCCTGCTTATCTCCTTTATGTCATTGGTGGTGCTTCTGCTTCCATCCACTCCCTTCATTTTTATTACTATCTTCAGATTCGTTCCTCTTGTCTTAATCACAAACTCTCCTTCCTCTTCCACGACAATTGTTTTCTCCAGTCCTCTTACTCCCTGAATCCTTATATTTATTAATTTATTCAGGTCCTTCCTGGTTTTCAGTAATGGCCCCTTTGGAATCCTTAAATCAATTGTTTTATCCTTTTGCTTTGCCTTGCTCTTCATGTGCTTCTCTATCTTTCTGACTAAATCCCTTCTCTTGATGTTTCTTTCCTTTAATTCCTCTTCAAGTACCTCTATAGAGAGCTTTCTTTTCTCAAAGTCCTCTTTTATCTTTATTATATCTCCAATCCTTACATCAATCATTGATTTAGCAATCACTTCAACCTTCTCTCTGTTCTTCCTTGTTCCTTCATCCAAATAAATAGTCATTGTAGGATACTTTGCTTTGCTTCTTCCATCCACTATTTCCTCGACTCTCTGTATTCCGCTTCCAACAGACACCTCTGCTGCTCCAGCATAGTGTTTTGTTCTAAGAGTCAACTGTGTTCCTGGTTCTCCAATTGATTGTGCAGCAATAATTCCTACGGCTTCTCCTGGTTCCACCAAAGCACTTGAATACTTTTCCTCAATGTTTTGAATAAGTTTTTGTTTTTCCTTTTCATTCAACTTGTATTTCTCCACCCTTGAATCAATGTCCCTCATTATTGAGAGCGGCATAAAAGCATGCTTTGTTATCTTTTCTTCCTCAATCTCTTTTGCCTTTACTCTGACCTTTTTCTTTGCCTTCTTAGCCTTTTTATTTTCGTCCTTCTTTTCTTTCTTCTTCATTTTTATTCCTCATACAGTCTCTCTAATTCTCTCTTCATATTGAATGCCTTTCCCTTCACGGTCTTGGTTGGAAACAGTCCGTCATCTCCGTAACTGAATTGAATGATGTTCTTGTTGGCGCTTCTTGTTGTCCTGTCATTCGCTATTACAAGGTCCTTCAATGAATTCGCTAACCTTCTGTAAAGATAACCTGAAACCTTTGTTGAAACCCCTGTGTCTACTTCTCCCTGTCTTCCTCCCATGGAGTGATAGAAGTATTCCTTTACCCCCATTCCCTGCATGAAATTCTTATCAATAAATCCTCCAGCTATTGCTCCAACATCATTCTCTTTATTCAATGTAATAAGTCTGTTCTTGAATCCTCTCTTTGGACGGCCTTCCCTTACTGATGCCTGCCCCCAAAGACCCTGGATATTCGTTAAGTTTACTGCTGAACCCCTGCTTCCACTCATTATCATTATTATTGTATTCATTTTTGGTTTATCCCTCAATACTTCATCAATCTTTTCCTTCATTATCTGTTTCTGGACTCCCTCTTTTGTTTTTGCTCCAAGCTGCAGCATCTTTATTTCAAATGACTCATTCAGAGTTCTCCCAGGAATATGTTCAAGGCTTCCGTTCCTGAACTCCTTCACCAGTCTTTCTCCTTCCTCCATTTCTTCCTTTATTGCCTTTTCCTTTGCCTTTTCAATGGAAGGAGAGGTAGAATATTCATCCAACCCTACACTCATTCCCTTTCTTGTCACAATATCCTCCACTATCCTGCTTATCCTGTAATAAAATCTCTCCAATACTTCTGAGGGGTACTCTCTTGCCATGGCATCAATCAGTTTTCCTCTTCCCTCTCCAAGAGAATCCTTGTCAATAACCCCGCAAACGAGTTCTCCGTCTTCAATTACAAGATATGCATTGTAAGGGCATTTTTCTTTCAAGCACTCAGTGCACTTATTTATTTTCTGTATTTCCTTGCATGTATTAGTCTTATAACTTAAATTAAGGTTCTTAGGCAACAACTGAGAGAAAATCATTTTTCCGCTGTACTCTTTTCCTGAATCAGGTTTTGGGATTTCAGTTAAACCCATGTGATAAAAGTAATTCATTGTGTCTTCTTTAGAGAACTTAGTTGACTTCATTGTAAGAATATAACAACCACTCATTCCATCTTCGTCCAATGTTATTACTGGAGCACCATACCTTGGAGAAATTACTTGATTCTGTACAAACATTAATTCCCTTGCCTCAGTCTTTCCCTCCTCTGTTTGTGGTACATGAAGATTCATTTCATCTCCATCAAAGTCTGCATTGTATGGCTTGCATATAATTGCGTTCATTCTAAATGTTCTGTTAGGCATTATCTTTACCTTGTGAGCCATCATTGAAAGTCTGTGTAGAGAGGGTTGTCTGTTGAATAATACAATGTCTCCATTCATTATCTTTCTTTCAATCCTGAATCCGACATCCAATTCCTCCAATGCATCCTTCTTTGTCTGATCTGTAATCTTTCTCCTTGCACCAGTTGGTTTTATGAGATAAACCACTTGCTCTGTTTCCTTTATCATTTTCGCGATATCTTTTTTGTTCCATTCAGTAATCAATTCTGATACAGTAAGATCGTCTGCCACTTCTTTTGGGACGCCAATCTCATTGATTGAAAGATAAGGGTCAGGAGTAATAGTAGAACGGGCAGCAAAATTCACTCTCTTTCCTGTAAGATTATACCTGAATCTTCCTTTCTTTCCCTTCAGTCTCTGCACTAAAGTTCTTAAAGCTCTCCCGCTTCTGTGCTTTGCTGGAGGCACTCCAGCGGTATTGTTGTCAAAAAAAGTAGTTATATGATACTGCAGTAAATCCCATAAATCCTCTATAATCAGTTGAGGGGCTCCTGCCTCGATATTGTCCTTCAGTCTTCCATTAATCCTTATAACATCAACCAATTTATGCGTTAAGTCATCCTCTGACTTTATTCCTGATTCAAGTGTAATGGACGGCCTGATTGAAATTGGGGGTATAAGCAATACAGTTAACACAAACCATTCAGGTCTGATTCTTTCAGGATTATATCCAAACAAAATCAAGTCCTTGTCAGGAATCTTTTCCAGCCATTCCCTTATCTGTGTTGGATAAAACCTTTCCTTTCCCTGAAAGAAATTGGTTGGCTTATCCAATA
Organism: archaeon; assembly: GCA_043815885.1. Classification (GTDB taxonomy): domain Archaea; phylum Iainarchaeota; class Iainarchaeia; order Iainarchaeales; family 1-14-0-10-31-34; genus JBDRIL01. Next base: position 53,094 of record JBDRIL010000005.1, read on the forward strand.
AAATAGGAATTTTTTCTGTTCCACAGTGAGGACACTTCTTTAATTTTTTTGCCTTTAAAAGAATCCTTTTCACAATATTTTCTGATGGCTCTCCAATCAAACTCATTAAATGCTTTAATTTTTCTTCCGGAAGAACTATTCTTCCACAACTCTGGCAAGTGCCAATCAATAATTCCTCGATCTTTCTTCCAAACTCAGAGTGAACTACTGGCCTGACCAATTCAAGTGAACCAAAATGTCCAGGACACTGCTTCATTTTATGACCGCATGTCTTGCACCTTAAACCAGGATTTATTACTCCAAGATGAGGGTCCATTAAACCATTTTCCATTGGATAACCGTCTTTATCATAAGTATCAGGAGTCTTTATCTCCAGGGCACTCATCTTTCTTATCATTTTTGGACCGAGTACACTAAATTCAATTGCAGCAATCTTCTTCAATAACATTTATTTCTTCTCCTTTAAGCTCTCTCCTTTAAAATTAATTTTGGATAGATTCCCAGAGTCTTTAATTCATCCAGTAACAGCTTGAATCCATAGGACATCTCCACAGGATAAATAGCAGAGCCATTACACAAAGAACACGTCCTTCTATTCCTAACTTGATCGTCTATTGCAATCACTCCGCATTTCTCACACACTAATTCGATTACCCTGTCTGAATCAGCAATGAATTTTTCCTGTAACAGCATTGCAGCTCCATGCCCTACAAGTGTCTCTCCTTCCATTTCTCCAAACCTTAATCCGCCCTCTTTTTCCTTTCCCTCTGTCGGCTGTCTTGTCAGGATTTGTACTGGTCCTCTGCTCCTGCTCTGAATCTTGTGTGCAACCATGTGGAACAATCTCCTGTAACTAACCACTCCAATAAATACCTCGCTTTCAATCCTCTCTCCAGTTATCCCGTCATAAAGTACTTCCTTTCCATCACCCCTGAAACTTCTCTTGCCCAATAAATTCATTAATTCTCCAACAGGAACTGAACTGAATGGAGTTCCATCAATCTCTGTTCCATTCATTGAAGCAACCTTTCCAGCAAGCATTTCAATTAAATGCCCAATAGTCATTCTTGAAGGAATGGAATGAGGATTAAGAATTAAATCAGGCTTTATTCCTTCAGCAGTAAAAGGCATGTCTTCTTCCGGGACAATTGCTCCAACCACTCCCTTCTGCCCGTGTTTACTGGAAAACTTGTCTCCCAGTTCAGGAATCATTTCACTCCTAATCTTTACCTTCACTAATTTATTTCCATCAGAATCTTCAGTAACCATTATTCTATCCACTTTTCCTGGTTTTCCTTTTCTTACAATTGTACTGCTTTCCCTTCTCTTTTCCTCTATAACCCCAAATTCACTCATTTCTTCTAGGAACCTTGGAGGAGAGGTTCTCCCAATAATTACGTCCTTTTCTGTTGCAAATTCCTCTATCTCAATCAATCCATCTTCCCCTAACTTCTTATAGAATTCTTCCCCCAGATAACCGACTGTTTCCTCTTTTGGAATCTCAAACTTGTCAATCTGTCCTCCAGGATACCTGTTTTCAGCAGATTCATAGTTTCTAAAGTAAGCGCTCCTTCCCAGGCCCCTTTCAATTGCACCTCTATTCAATACCACTGCATCCAGTATATTGAATCCATAGTAAGGCATTATTGCAACCACGAAATTCTGGTCTTGGGGCCTTTTATTCAATGCAATCAAATCATGTGTTTTTGTCTTCACCAGGCTCTTTTGGGGGTAGTAAAGCAAATGCCCTTCTGTATCAGTCCTTAAATTATAATTAGAGCCACTGATTCCCAATGCCTGCTTGAACATCTTTGCTCCATGCAATGCCTTTCCAGCCATATTGTGTTCAAGGTAAGGAATAAGCGAAGAAATCACGCTCAATATTCCAGCAGGATCAATCTCCATGTGAGTGTGTTCTTTTGTTAATTCTTCCTCTTTAACTGCAATAAATGCATTCTCTTCTTCCTCTGCATCCATGTATTCAATTATTCCCTCTCTCAGTAAGTCATTCCATCTGAGTTTTCCTTCCTCTAATTGCTTGACGTGTTCCTCTCTCAGCTTCAATTTCCCGTTCTCTACAACCAGCAAAGGCCTTTGCACTCTTCCAGCATCAGTGTTGATATACACTTCCTCTGTATCAGAGTGATGAGCTATATTTACCTGATGATTAATTCTTCCCTTTCTCCTTAACTGAATCAATTGTTTGGTTAAATTATTTGCATCCTTATGAAATCCAATCAGTCTTCCATTAATGTATACCTTTGCCTGTCTAGCCATTTTTTTTCCTTCCCTATAATTTCTTTAATTTGACGCCCATTTCATCCAGAATCTTTTCTATCGGCGCTTCCTCTGCATCCACTGTCACTTCAGCCAATAATGATAAGTTTTTCACTAACCCGCAGTTTCCTGTAAGGAAACCATTTGCAAAAAAATTGTGGTGTTCCTGAATTGTTGTAATATCCCTCACATTACTGCATTCAACTTCTTTTATTGATTCAATTGTCTCCCAAACTAAGCCATTATCTGATATTACATTTTCCCTTATCCATTCATTAAATCTAGGAAAATCTTTTTCAGACACTCTAACATTGTTCTTTCCTTTTTTTGCATTCTTTTTAATCCAATTATTTAAATCATGTTCTCTTATCTCGTAATCCAAGGAATTCATTATTTCTGCTCTTGTTTTTCCGCTTGAGTACAACTTTAATGCTGTTTTTTGAAGCATTGATCTTTTTTTAACTAAGGTCTCTTTGCTTAATAAGTATTCAAATGCAAGCCTTGCTAAACTTTTCCTTTGATTGCAGTAACTAAAACCAATAACTCCATACAGTTTAATTAGATTGTCTAGCTTGGATGAAATCAATCCTTTAATTTTTCTTGTTTCTGTCCCATTTTTTCTCTTAATTCCGTCAACTATTCTTATCGAAGACATCCCAATTTCAAATCCATTAAGCAATTCTTTAACCTCTTCTGCGAAGTTTACTGCATTGCCTTCTAGCTCTTTACGTTTATTTAGTGAAAAAGAGGGTTGCAGGAAAATTTTATCATTTCTTTTGTCCGTTTTTGGGGTTGTCATTTCGCTTCCAAAATAAGCCGAAAGAAATTCTTTTTGAATTATTTTTCTTTCTTTTTTTATCCACTCAGGGATCCTTGTTTCTTTTAAAGCTTTATCTCCCGTAGGAGCGCCAAGAACTTTCAACAAAACCCACAGAGGTTTTGAATAGCAATCTTTCCTTGTTGTTATTCCTTTTATTATTCTACCGTCGTCTAATACTGATATTTTTTCTCTTGAATCGATTTTTGAGACATTAAATCCAAGTAGCCTGATGTCTTTTTCTATTTCTTCTAAGTCCCCTTCTGTTCCACTCAAAACAACGGAAACATTTGACTTGAATTTTTTCATGCTTAGAGTGAGACTGCCGTCTCCAAATATGTGGCCAACCAATCTTGTTAATGCAAGGATTCTCTCATCACTGCTTTTTAAGGGTAACAGTTTTCTCTTTTTCAGTTCTTCAATAATGTAATTAAAATTGCTTTTTTCTGGGCAGTTTTTTCTTATTTTTTCTTCATCCACCAGAATAGTTTCTTTTGCCTCTTGGAAAAGAATCGGTTTTATTGGCAGCACGGCAACCCTGTCCCCTGTTTTTAATTTCTCTAAATTAATTTTTCCTTTTTCTGAATAAAATGGATGGTCAATTGTTGCAATTAATTTTCTGTTTGTTTCCTTTGTTGTTATTTCAACCGTCTTTTTGTTCGGTTTTAGTTTTAAGTATCTGCCAACATTACTTATTGCTTCTTTTTTGTTTTTCTCCCAGTCTATTGAGAGTATTTTTTTATTGGTCCATTTACCCTCATAATCTTTTATGCTTATTCCAGTGTAGTCATCCAATAACATTTCTGTTTCAGGTGCAACACATTGAGGGCCATCAGGGGTTTCCACTGCATCAAGCCTTCCCCAATGAGTTCCATGCACGTCCCTTGCCTCATACAATTCCCTGTTTTTATCCAATGGACTCTTTACCTTTCTCAAATCAGTTAATGGTGCAAGGTAATTCACTCTCTCCATGAATTTACTTACTCCAGTAGCTCTTCCAATCCAGTTCCCTGTACTCATTGCAAACCTGATTCTTTCACTCACTGCCCCAGGCCTTACAACAGTACTGATATTCAGTTTCCTTCTCCTTGTAATGGTTCTGTCTATCTGAAACTTCAAGTCCTTTATAAAGTACTTGAATGAATACCTGAATAAGTGCTCCATTAGTTTTCCACTCAATTCCAGTCTCTTATTACTGTAATGATCTTTATCGTCTTCATTCCTCAATCCATGAGCCAATTCAGTTGCCTTTGTAGCCATCATGCTCAAGTAATAAGCTTTAGCTAATCTATCCTTTGCACTCTGCCCAATATGAGGCAACAAGAAAGCATCAATCACTTCTTGGGCCCTTCTCAGCCTGTACTCTATTACCTGTCCTGGCGCCACATACTTTCCAATCCTGTCCAGTGCATCTTCCTGTTTTTTTATATCAAGCATCTCCAGATTCAGTAAAACGTCATTCATTACCTCTTTTTCTTCCTCTGGAAATGCTCCAATCAATTCCTTTTCTGAAACCAATCCAAGTGCCTTCAATAAAACAAACAATCTCAATTTCCTTGGAGAAGAAGGAAATGTTACAAACAATACTCCATCCACATTCCTTGTAATCCTCACTCTTCCCTTGAATGCCCCTTTAGTGGAAATAACCTCAGCAATCACTCTCTCCTGAGGCTGTTTCGAAACCAGCACCCTGTCAGAAGCCAGTACTTCCTGAGTCATTAAAGCTTTCTCTGAACCATTAATAATAAAGTATCCCCCAAAGTCTTCTGGATCCTCTCCCATTTCAATTAATTCTTCATCCGATTTTCCTGCCAGCCAGCATCTATTGGATTTAAGCATTATAGGCATTTCTCCAATATATGTCTTCTTTATGTCCTGTTCAACGTCTCTCCTCAATAACTTCATTGTAAGATAGAGCGGCCCAGAATAAGTTCTGTTCCTTGTTCTTGATTCCATTGGATAAAAATTAGTTCTGGGGCTTCCATCAGCCTCAACAATTTTTGGCTTGTGCACCTCAATATTCTCCACTTCAATTCTTACTTCTTCTATCTTTGGGATTATCAGCTTGTTTTCTTCAACTATTTCATCCAGTTTCTGGTCAATGAATTGATTGAAGGAATCAATTTCCTGTTGTGCAATATTCTTGTCCCTAAAATACAGATTAATTAAAGGCCATCCATTAATCATTCTTTCACTCCTTAAATTACCACTCTATAGGCAATGCTCTTTCCAGCAGTAAGGCTATTCCTTGTAACCTTGATTAAGTCCCCTTTCTTTGCTCCAATCTCTTCTATCACTGGATCAGTCTTAAGAATCTGAGGAAACTTTTCCTTTTTCAGGCCAAACTTCTTAATGATTTCTTCAGCCTCTTTCTCAGGAATTATTTCATGCGGTGGAACAAGAACATGATTCAAAAGGGATTCATTTTTTTTACTTACCAAAGGCAATTCCTCCAAATGGGAAACCAATTCCTAAGCCTAGCGGAAGCTGAACTCAACAAATTCGTTCAGAAAGGATTCAATTCTCTCAACCACTACACCTTAGCCCAAAAATCGGTAAAGTCATCTCTCCAAAGCTAACTAACAATTTATCCACAGAAAAGGATTTAAAGATTTGCTTTACATCGTTAGCTTCTCTTTCTTCCTCTTCTCTGAAACCATCTTGAAAATCAGTTCCTGTGTCTTTTCTGGTTCAGGAACAGCCACCAAATTTCCCTCTGCGCCCATTCTTCCGCCCCTGTAAGAATACTGCCCTGCAAGAGACTGAATATACAGTGACCCAAAACCAAAGACACTCTCAAGAAAAGTCCTTGAAATAATTACATCAGAAATCCTCTCAAAAGGAATAGAACTAATCCTGTATCCAACAAACCCTCTCATGTAAAGAATCCTTTTATTCGTAATCCAGTAATTCTGCTTCTCGTACTTCATTGAAGTAAAAATCCAAGCCAGAACAAGAGCCAGAATAATTGCAAAGAAAAATATCAATCCCATTCCTCCAATAGCAGATGTTCCAGAACCAGCAAATATGCCTGCTCCAATAAACATTGATATAAAAAAGCAGAAGAAAATCAATCCAACAAAGTTTCCAATAAACCAGTAGCTCTTCAGATTCGAGACAGGCTTTATCTCCTCCACTATCTTCTCCCCTTCCTGGAGATTAAACAGATTCCCTCTATTCATTTTAACCAATAACATTCCTTCCAGAAATTCCTTTTAACCTTATCTCTTCCCACTCATTTCTGTTAAGCATAACATTTTTAAGTAGATTCTTCCCTTCTTCTTATATGCTTGATGAAAAGAATCTCTCCCTTTTAATTTACCTTGCAAAGAAAACCTCTCTCACCAATTCCCTGAAAACCTCTACCTCAAGAATTGCTTCCGATTTAGCTCTTTCACAGCAATCCATTTCAAGAAAATTAAACTCCCTAACCAGACAAAAATTAATCAATTCTTTTGTTGCTCCTTCTGGCTACACAATCTCCCTCTCCAGAAAAGGAATTGTTCTCCTGAAAGAAAGGCATTCTGAATTGGATTCCCTCTTTAAAGGAAAAAAACCCCTGGAAAAAAAACTGCTCGGAACAGTAAAAAAGGGAGTTGGAGACGGAAAATATTATACTTCCCTCACCCTCTACAAAAAACAATTCCAGGAAAAGCTTGGAATGGATGTTTTTCCCGGAACCCTTAACCTTAAAGTGGATGAAATTGAACTGGATTCCTTTCTCTCACAGGCAAGATTCATTCCTATTGATGGCTTCCCAACCAAAGAAAGAAATTTCGGTTCAGGAAAAGCAGTAAAGGTAAAGGTAAACGGAAAACTTCCTTCAGCCATATTCTTTCCTGAAAGAAGCATTTACGGAAAGGAGATAATTGAATTAATCTCTTCCATTCAACTCAAAAAATCCCTTGGCTTAAAAGAGGGAGGCAAGCTCTCCCTTACTTTGGATTGATTTGAAATGAAAAGAATTGGTTTGGTTGACACTAGCTTTGCAAGAGCAGACATGGCTTCATTAGCAAAAAAAACTTTGCTTGAAAACAATTCAAAAATAGAAGTAATCAGAAGCACTGTCCCAGGCATTAAAGACCTTCCAGCCGAAGCAAAAAAATTGCTGGATGAAGATTGTGATTTAGTAATTGCTTTCGGAATGCCCGGAAGCAAACCAATAGACAAGCAATGCGCCCATGAAGCCTCTCTTGGATTAATTCAGGCCCAGCTTCTTACAAACAAACACATCATTGAAGTTTTCGTGCACGAAGACGAAGCAGAAAACGAAAACCAATTAAAAGAAATAATCAAGGACAGAACCATTAAACACTCACTCAATGCTCTTGCCTTACTATTCAACCCTGAAAGCCTTTCAATAAATGCAGGAAAAGGCCTGAGACAGGGAGGAGTGAATGCTTCTATTATTCATTTATAATTATATAAAGGAGGAAATAAAATGAAGTTAGGAATGGTTGTATCAGAGTTCCATTACGATATAACTTCTTTAATGGAACAAAGAGCATTGGAACACGCTAAATTCCTTGGCGCAACAGTTTTTGAAACAATAAAGGTTCCAGGCTGTTATGACATGCCTCTGGCAGTAAAAAAACTTTTGGAGGAAAAAGACATAGAAGGAGTAGTAACCATTGGAACAGTGATTAAAGGCGCTACCTCTCATGACGAGGTCGTTGCTTCCCAGACCGCCAGAAAATTAATGGATTTATCCATTGACTACAACAAACCTGTTTCCCTTGGAATCTCTGGCCCAAATATCAGCAGACCTCAGGCCCAAGAAAGAGTCAATGAATATGCTGAAAGAGCAGTTGAATCAGTAGTAAAAATGATCAAGAGAGGAAAGTAAACTTTCCTCTACTTAAATGTAACAAAGTAGATGTCCCCAAAAATGTAAAGGAAAAACACAATAACTGTAGGGACAGCAAAGAAGGTTTCCTTCACTAAATATATTCCTTGGATGTGAAAAAAGGCCAGGCCTACATAAACAACTCCAATTATTGTGAGAGCAGTTACTGCTCTTTTAATTAACCCCATTTTCCTCTACCCCATCATAAAGAAATTAAATGCAATTATCATTATCACGAACTGGATTTCTGAAAGCAATGGCAGCTTATCCTTTAATCCCTCTACCTGTTCCGCGAATGCAAATATAATCATTTTTGAAATATAGTAAATGAACAGGAATCCCCCTGCCAATATCGCTATGTCTATGCTATTATAGAAATCCAATATGAACCAAACAGTAACAGAAAAAATAATGAAGAATTTAATTGACTTCCATCCAGGAAAGAAATACCAGCAAATCATAAAGAATATGAATGTCCAGAGTATATTGCTCATTATAATGTTAATTACCCAACCGACATCAAAATTCATTATTGCCTGCAAAAACTCAAACGAAATCATTTCTTATTCCCCTTTTTCTCCAATGGATATAATGACATTAAAGAAAACATCAGTACAAACAAGAAAGTGTTAAATACTGCCAATGAACTAAAGAAACCTTCTCCAAATATATAAATTCCCTGCGAGTCAAGCATGATGACTCCTATGTAAAGCCCTGCAGTAATCAATGCTGAATTTGTTACTCGGCTTATTACTCCCATTTTTTTCTCCTCTACACCAAAAACATGTTAAAGATAAATAACACTACAATGAATTGCATTACAGTAATGAAAGGCAAGTAATTCTCCAATCCCTTCACGTTCTCAGCAAACACCAATACAGCTACCCTTGAAACATAGTTCACAAAGAAAAATAATCCAACCAAGTACAACCATCCAACAGAGGCAGTCCAATCAACTACAATAAGTACAGTGCATGCAACAATAAAGAAATAAATGACTCTTTTCTTTCCTGGGGCAAAAAGGAATGCAAGAAGAATAAATATGAATACCCAAAGCAAATTATCCATGAACGCATGGATAAACCAACTGACATCTAAGCCGACTATGGCGCTGAGTAGGTCTATGCTGAACATAGCATATACATATTATGTAGAAGCTAGTATTTAATGTTAACTTTTTAACTAAAAAACGTTAATTTTAGCCTTTTACAGCACAAAAGCCATCACTAGATAGATGGCTGCAAAGATAAAGCAAAACAAGGAAAAATTGATTCTTCTGGCTGCCCTTATAAATAAATCCATTGAAATCAATCCAATCACTGCAGCAATTATTATTGAAATAATTAAATTCAATTCAAATTCTATTGTTTCGACCAACCCAAATCCAATCTCTGCAATTAATACTGATGGAATGGATAGCAGGAAACTCAACCTGAATGCCTTTTCCGGAGTAAATCCTTCAAAAAGCATTACTGAAGTTGTTACTCCGCTTCTGCTTATCCCTGGCAGTACACTGAACCCCTGCCCCAACCCTAAAAACAATGCATTCCTTTTATTCATTTCTCCTTCTCTCCCGCTTTTTGCCTTCAGCTGAATCACTCCAGTTACAATCAGGAATAATGCTATTGCAATCATTAATGCAAAACCGCTCTCTAAAATATTCGTTAAAAGCAGATAGGAGGGAATTGCCGTAATCGCACTTGCTATTACTGCTATCCCTAGAAAATTCCTCAGCTTCTTTTCCTTTAATTCAATTAATTCCTTCAATTCTTTCCTGAAATAAATTACTGCCGCAATAAGCGTTCCAATATGCAGGAATATAGAGTAACTCAGTGCCTTTCCCATTGGAATATTAAACAATGCCAATGCTGCTATCGTTACCTGTCCCTGGCTGCTTATTGGAAGCCATTCAGTTATTCCTTGAATTAAGCCTAAAATTATTGCCTGAATTAAGTCCATTGGAATATTAAAAGCAAAAAACAATTAAAAAACAGTTTCTATTCAAAAAATAAAACTTAATAATAAGTTCGTCCTATTTTTATTGGATTCAAATGAAACACGCTTTAGTATTGATTTCCCTGCTGTTTTTTTCTTTGAATGCATTTGCTGAGACAGATTTTGCCTACAAAGGACTTCCAGGATTCAATAACCTGACTTCTTTCATTACTCTCCAGCTTGCAGGGAACTGGATCATTCAAATAATTTTAGTAATAGCTGCAATAATTGCAGTATTATTCTTTTTATTCAAGAAAGGGATAATCCGAAAAATCGGAGAGGAAAGAGTGATGGGAGACACCGCTTTTGGAAAAAGCAGTGGCGCAAAAGCTGAAGCCATTGAAAAAAGCAGTGGCGCAAAAGAAGAAGAAATTGAAGAAGAACTCCCTGAACTATCTGAAGAATCAGAGGAAGAACTCCCGGAAGAAGTTCCTGAAGAACCCGCAGAGAAAGAACCGGAAATAGAAAAGCCTTTTAAGGAAAAAGCTCCAATAGATA
>JBDRIL010000006.1:0-12967 GCA_043815885.1 archaeon
TAGAAAAAATAATAGGGGGCAAAGTTAAAAAGATTGAGTCATTAAAAAAACCAAAAGAAGCCTCTTTGCCTGTAAAAGTGGAAAAATCTTTTTTAGCCCCATTAATTGGATTAGCTGCTTTAATTTTTATAGCGCTCTCCATTTTTGAATTAGTCAACTATTATTTTACTGGATCATTAGAGACTTCCTCTCGCATGAGTTTTTACCAAGAACTTTTCTACAATTATCTAGATCTTATCTTTATTTTAGGCACGGTAGTTATCATAATTGCATTTATCTTCAAGTACCGAAAGAAAATAAAAGAAATAATATTGCCTTCTTGAAAGCTTTTTAATACATTTTCTTCAAAGAATAATGTGAAATGACTCTCGAAAAAGAATCCATTGAATTGCATGAAAAGCTAAAGGGAAAGCTGGAAGTAAATTCAAAGGTAAAGGTAGATTCACAGAAAATGCTTTCTCTTGCCTACACTCCTGGAGTGGCAGAGCCATGCAAAGTGATTCAATCCTCTCCGGAAAAACTATTTGATTATACGATCAAATGGAATACTGTTGCAGTAATAACCGATGGAAGCGCAGTACTGGGCTTAGGAAATATTGGCGCAGAGGCCTCTCTCCCAGTAATGGAAGGAAAATGCCTTTTATTCAAGGAATTCGCTGGATTAAATGCATTCCCTATTGCAATTAAAAGCCAGGAAACAAAGGAAATCATTTCAACAATAAAAAACATTTCCCCAATCTTTGGAGGAATTAATTTAGAGGATATTTCCTCTCCAAGATGCTTTGAAATAGAGGAAGCATTATTTGATTTAAATATTCCTGTAATGCATGACGACCAGCACGGGGCAGCAATAGTCACTCTTGCCGCACTAGAGACTGCAGTAAAGGGAGTGAAAAAAGAATTGAGCGAAGTAAGAATTGTAATTAACGGAATTGGCGCAGCAGGAACAGGAATAACAAAACTCCTGCTTTCAAAAGAATTAACTCCAAGAGAATTAATTTTAGTTGACAGGGAAGGAGTATTATTTGAAGGAAAACCAGGAATGCTTAAACACCATGAAGAATTAACAAAACTTACAAACAAGAAAAAAGTAAAAGGAACACTGAAAGATGCATTAATTGATGCAGATGTATTCATTGGAGTTTCAGTTGCAGGAATTGTTTCAAAAGAGATGGTTTCATCAATGAATAAAAAAGCAATAATTTTTGCTCTAGCCAATCCAATTCCAGAGATTTCTCCGGAAGAAGCATTTAAGGGAGGAGCAGAAGTGGTTGCAACAGGAAGAAGCGATCTTCCAAACCAGGTAAATAATCTCCTTGCATTCCCAGGAGTATTTAAGGGAGCATTAGAAGCAAGAGCCACTTCCATTAACCAAGAAATGAAGCTGGCAGCAGTAAAAGCCCTTTCCTCCTGCATTAAAACTCCGTCCAAAAACAACTTCATTCCAAATGCACTGGATAAAAAAATCGCTCTAAAAGTAGCAGAAGAAGTAAAGAATGCAGCAATAAATTCCGGGACAGTGAGAAAATGAATTTAACTGATTCAATAATTGAATTGTATAAACGAACTTCAATCTTCCTGCCTGAAGATGTAAAAAAAGAAATAATGAAAGCAGAAAAAAAGGAAAAAAATCCTTTAGCAAAAAATGCAATGAATTCAATCCTCGAAAACATTAAAATTGCGGAAAAGAAAAAAATTCCCTTATGCGGCGATACAGGTTTGCCTGCTTTTTTCATTTCCCATCCAAAAGAATCCGATCAAGAAAAATTAAGAGAATCAATCCTAAATGCAACAGCAATTGCAACAAAAAAAAATTGTCTCCGGCCAAATGCAGTTGATTCCCTTACAGGAAAAAATTCCGGTACAGGAACAGGAAAAGGAATTCCTTCCCTTTATTTCCAGCAATGGAATTCTCCTTCAATAAAAATTGATTTACTCCTAAAGGGAGGCGGAAGCGAAAACATTGGAAGAACCTATTCACTTCCAAATGAAGAATTAAATGCAGAGAGAAATCTGGATGGAGTAAGGAAATGCGTATTGGATGCAGTGGTAAAAGCCCAGGGAATGGGCTGCCCTCCAAGCATAATTTCAGTAGTAGTGGGCGGCTCAAAAGACGCAATTGCAATTGAATCAAAAAAATTATTCCTGGAAAAATTAAGCAAAAAAAATAAAAATCCAAAATTAGCTTTATTTGAAAAAAAATTGCTTGAAGAAATCAATTCTACTGGAATTGGGCCAATTGGAATAGGAGGAAGTTCTACTGCTCTTGCATTAAAAACCAAATTCCTCTCAAGGCATCCAGCAACTTTTTTTGTAGAGGTCGCCTTCTCCTGCTGGTGTGACAGAAGAACTTCTCTTGAATGGAAAAACGGAGCAGCAAAGTATGAGTGAAAAAATAATCAGGTTAAGGACTCCTCTAAATGAAGAAGAAATAAGGGAATTAAATTCCGGAGAAATGGTTGAATTAAGCGGAACAATCTTCCTTGCAAGAGACAGGGCGCATAAATTGCTCTCGGAAAAAACTCTTCCTGAATTCCGGAAAACACTGAATGCTTCTGCAATCTACCATTGCGGGCCGATTGCAAAAAAGGAAGGGAAGAAATGGAAAATTATTTCTGCAGGACCAACTACAAGCTCCAGAATGGAACCATATGAATCAGAAATAATAAAGAATTACGGAGTAAAGGCAATTATTGGAAAGGGAGGAATGAAGGAAGGCACTCTCCGCGCATTAATGGAGTTCAATGCAGTTTACCTTCTCGCTGTAGGAGGGGCTTCTGCCTTGCTTGCAGAAAAAATCGTGAAGGTAAAAAATGTTTTTTTCCTCAAAGAATTCGGAATCCCGGAAGCAGTGTGGGAAGTAGAAGTAAAAAACTTTCCTTCAATTGTTTCAATGGATTCAAAAGGAGAGAGTTTGCATAAGGAAGTGCTGCATAATTCAATTCAAAAATTCAAGGAGCTGCTTGAAAAATGAAGGAAATGGAAGAAAAATTTGATATAGTGAAACAGGTTTCCTGCAGGGAAAAAATGACTGTAAATGAATTAATCCAGGAAATGAATGCTTCAGGAGTGATGGGCGCAGGAAAGTTGGCTAGAGCAGTATCTATTTACGAAGCAATGATCAGGGACAGGGAATGCAAGAAGTTCTTTGGCTTGGCAGGAGCAATGGTTCCAGGCGGAATGAAGAATGTAGTAATTGATTTAATGGAAAAACACTGGATTGATGTACTAGTAACTACCGGGGCAAACCTTACGCATGATTTAATTGAAGCATTAGGCTTCCATCATTTTCAGGGAACGCATTGCGTTGACGACAGAATTCTTCATAAAAAAGGAATTGACAGAATGTATGACTCCTACATGAAAGGAGATGTGTATGAAAAACTGGAGGAATTCTGCCTGAAAGCATTCAAGGAAATGCCCAGAAAAATGACTATAAGAGAATTTCTCTGGGAATTGGGAAAAAGAACTCCCACTTCCCACACTAAATCCATTCTCCACACTGCATATAAAGAAAAAATCCCCATATTCTGCCCTGCAATATCTGATTCAGGAATCGGTTTAATGGTTTGGAATGAAAAAATTGCTAAGAAAGGAGAAGCAGGAATTGAGGTTGATGCATTTGATGACTTAAAAGAAATAATGAATCTTTCCTGGGGGAGAGAAAGGAAAACAAAAATTAGGGTCAGTAATAATTGGAGGCGGAACCCCAAAAAATTTTATTGTCCAAAGCTTTCAATTCTCTCCAAACAAGGCTTCCTATGCAATCCAGATTACAATGGACAGGCCGGAACACGGCGGAAGCAGCGGAGCAGAACCAAGAGAAGCAATTTCCTGGGGGAAACTGCATGAAAAAGCCAATTACGTTAATGTAATCTGTGATGCAACTATTGCTTTGCCGATAATCTGTGCTGCACTAAAAGAAAGAATAAAATAAATTTCATGACTGAACCATTTTTTGCAGTTTTCCTGAAGCAGAAAAAATGAAACTAGCCAGAACTATTAGGTAAAGCATTAAAGAAAGGAGATAGTAAACAAAAGAGCCAGGCCCTAAAATTATAATAATGATTAGAAGGGTTAACCCCAGATATTTTCCAATCATTATTTCTGTTCCATTAAAGATAATCCATGCAAGAACAAGGTATTGGGCGAGAAAGAAATCAAATACATTCGTTAGAATCAAGAAACCGGCAACAATGATTGTGAGATGAAGCCTGCTTAACTTTCCGGGGCGAATGTAATAGATAACAATAATCAGCCATATCAGTATCTGTGCATAGAATTCGAAATGCTTAAGGAATTCTCCAACTAAATCCATGGCTCAGATAATTAGTAAACCCAGCTTTATATTTTTTACCTAAAAAGCTACTACATCTTATTAAAAGCAGCTGCCACAAAAGAAGCAAACACAGATATATGAATAGCAATTGCAAGCAAAATAAACGGAAATGAATACGGTTCAAGGAATAAAAGCAATATCAATAGACTTATGTTGAATGCCCTGCCAGTCCAGATTTCCACTCCATGAAATGCAAGCCATGCAAGCACAAACCACCAAGCCATAAAGAAATCAAAAACAGTGGATATAACCAGAAATCCGCTAACAAGAACTATGAATTTCCCTCTGTTTAATGGTTTTGGATTCAAATAAAAAACAGTTATAATTATGAAAACCAACACAGCCATTAAGTATTTGTAGTAAGCCATGAAGTCTGTAATAAGGTCCATAATGCAATCAAACAAGTCCCGGTTATGTATAACTATTATGTATAGAAATATTTAAATATGGAATTAGGGCATTACTTAATCTTTCCAACAACCAGCCTGTTTTCATCGGTATATTTTGTCATGGTGGTCGTAGTCTTCTATTATTATTGTTTTTTCTTTCTCGTTTATTGAGTAAATGAGTACAAACGGCCCGAATGTATGGACTCTTCTTTTTCCCTGCATTGGTTTTCTTAGTGGCTTGAACCAGTAGGGAGTTTCCATAATCTGTTTGATTTTATTTTTCACTGTTCTTTCTTGTAATGGATCTTTTTTTGCTATTTTTTCAAATACTTTTTCCACGTGCTTTCTGATTTCCAATTCGTATTCCAAGGAAATCATCTCTTGCGAAGCTTTTTGAAGTATTCATCAATGTCCTTGACCTTAACGGTTTTTTCTTTTTCGATTTTTCTCAGTTTTTCTACATACTCTGGCCTTAGTTCTGGTTCAAGCAATTCATGTTCGTATTCCTCAGCCATTTTATTGATTGCCTGGCTTTTGTCTCTGAACCCATATTTAGCTTTAACTATATTAATCACTCTGTTGGCCTCTACATCCAACTTCACAATCGCAGTAGGCATATTATCACCATATTAATATGGTGTTAATACGGTATTAAAAGTTTATCTTACCTTTCCAACAACCCAGCTAACCAAATACAATACGATTCCAACTCCAATTATATATGCCCATTCAGTTATTCCCAATGCAACTGTATTGAAGAACACATTCAGTGGAGTGTACAATACAATTAATTGCAGGAAGATTGAGGAACCGATTGCCAGGATCAGCCATTTATTGCTGAAAGCTCCAACCTTGTACTCCCCCCTTATATTCTGCAGCCTGATTACCTCAAACACAACCAATGCAGTGAAAGCAATTGTCTGCGCCTTAATCACGTTCTCAGTATTCCCTAAATCTCCTTCATAAAATAATCCAAACAAAAACAATACTGCAACTGTAATAAAGATTGAAGTAATGAATACAGTTGAAGTCATTCTCTTATTCATTATTTTTTCTTTTTTCGGTCTTGGAGGCTTATTCATTATTCCTTTTTCCGGCTTATCCAACCCCAAAGCCAGTGCAGGAAGGCCGTCAGTAACAATATTCAGCCACAATAATTGAATCGGAATCAATGGAAGAGGGAAAGGAGTAAAAAAAGACAGAACAATAGCAATAAAGATAATCATTACTTCAGCAATATTGCATGAAAGAAGGTATGCAACAAACTTCTTTATGTTATCATAAACCCCCCTTCCTTCCTCAACTGCCTCTACAATGCTCGCAAAATTATCATCAGTTAAAATCATATCGCTTGCTTCTTTTGCCACATCTGTCCCCTTTATTCCCATTGCTATTCCCATATCTGCCTTCTTTAATGCCGGGGCATCATTCACCCCGTCTCCAGTCATTGCAGTAACCAGGTTATTCGCTTCCAGTGCATTAATGATTTTCATTTTATGCAGTGGATTAACCCTTGCAAAGATATCAGTGTGAAGGATTGCCTCATCCATTTCCTTTTCATTCATTTCCTCTAATTCTTTTCCAGTAATCCCTCTTCCCTCCAAACCCAATTCCCTTGCAACTGCTATTGCAGTTTTTAAGTGGTCACCTGTAATCATTATCACCCTTATTCCTGCCTTCCTGCAAACCTTTACTGATTCAATTGCCTCCTTTCTCGGAGGGTCAATCATTCCCTGCAATCCCAAAAAAACCAGTTTCTCTTCTACTTCTTTTTCCTTTAATTCCTTGAACCCAAAACCCAGTACTCTCAGTGCCTTTTCTCCCATTTCATTATTTACTTCCAGTATCCTCTTCCTGTCCGCTTCATCCATTTTCCTTATATTTCCTTTTTCATAAATCCTGTCGCATTTCTCCAGCAATACCTCTGCAGCTCCTTTGGAATAAACATATTTCCTCTCCTTAAATTCATTCACCACACTCATCAGTTTTCTTTCAGAGGAAAAAGGGACTTCATCCATTCTCTTCCATTCATTCTGCAGTTTCTCTTTATCCAATGAAGCCTTCTCTCCCACTACAAGCAATGCCGCTTCAGTCGGATCGCCAATAATGTTTTCCTTTCCCGCAATACAGGAGTCATTGCATAAAACCCCTGCCTTCAATAATTCCTCTATTTCCCTTAAATCAAATTCCTTTCCTTCCTTCAAAAACTTTCCTTCCGCACTATAACCAATTCCCTTTACCTCAATGAATTCATTATTCACATACAGTTCCTTTACAGTCATTTCATTTTTAGTGAGTGTACCAGTCTTATCAGAGCAAATAACCTGCACCGCCCCAAGAGTCTCAACTGAAGGCAGCCTTCTTATCAGCGCGTGCCTTTTAGCCATTCTCTTTATTCCCAATGCAAGGGAAATAGTCACTACTGCCGGCAGCCCTTCAGGAATTGCTGCTACCGCCAGACTCAATGAAAACATCAATGCATTCCCGATATCCCCGCCACTCAATACCAGTGCCCCAAAAACAACCACACATATCCCTACAACCATTACTCCAATCCATTTCCCCAAATGCTTTAATCTTACCTGCAATGGGGTTTCTTCCTGTTCTATTTCCTGAATCATTACTGCTACTTTCCCTATCTCTGAATTCATTCCAGTTCTCACAACTATTCCTTTTCCCTTTCCCCTCACCACAGTTGTTCCGCTGAAAGCCATATTCTTTTGTTCTGCTACCCCAAGCTTTTCCTTTATCTCTAAAGAATTCTTTCCTACCGGAGTACTTTCCCCTGTAAGCGATGCCTCCTGCGTATAGAGGTCAAAGCATTCCACCAGCCTTATGTCTGCAGGAATCCTTGTCCCTTCCTCTAATTCAATAATGTCCCCCGGAACCAGAAACTGTGAATCAATTTCATTCTTCTTTCCATCTCTCACTACAATTGCCTTTAATGTCATCATTCTCTTCAATGCCTGGATTGATTTATCCGCATTGTATTCCTGCACAAATCCCACTACTGCATTAATGACTATTATTGCAAGAATCACTCCTGCTTCAATTGGCTCCTGACTAATAAAAAGAGAAATCAGGAAAGCAGCAATCAGTATCCATACAATAATGCTCTTGAATTGATTCAAAAAAATCCTTAACTTGGAAATCGGTTTCTTTTCTTCCAGTTTATTCAATCCATACTTCTCCAGCCTTTCCTTTGTCTCTCCTTCCTTTAAACCATTCAAATCAGAATTTAATTCCCTCACTACTTCTTCCACTGGTTGCTGATAGAATTCATTCATGCTAACAATAATTAGTTAACCAATAATAAATACTTTGCTCCAAAAAAACAAGAAATAGAAGAAAAAAATCAGAACAAGAACTTCAGTATCATTACTATTGCAATAAATACAATAACTATTCCTAAAATGAATTCCGGGGTTATCTTTGGTCCGCCGGAATCCACATCAAAGAACCTCATTATCCCTATGGCTGAGCTTGGCCCGCTCACTCCAGGCCCTCTGTTTAATTTTACCATTCTTTTTTCCTCCTTAAAACAAAACCCTTAAATACAAATAATTCCTTATAATAGATTACTGTAAAACAACAAATAAAAAGCTAAGCTTCAGGAGCTAAAAAAATGGATGAAGAAAGAATCCGAAGATACATGAAAGACGTATTCCATGTAGTAATCCTTCTGGCACTAATACTTTTCCTTTTGGGATTGCTTACCTGGAGCGGCATACTTGGATGCAGTGCCATTCCCGGATGGTGTGAAGTATACTGGATGTTTACTGGCGAACCAAGAACATTAATTGCCTATGGCGATTCCGGTTTAGGAGACCATGAATTGCTGCAGTACTATATGCAGCACCCGCAGTATCTGGGTTTAAGGGTTGATTCAAGAAAAATCGATTATTTAGGTTTAGGAAACCTGAAACAATATGATTTAGTTATTGTAACTGAAGCAAGAAAAATGAGCACCCAGAAAATGAAGATGTTCGTTGATTACGCTCTGGAAGGAGGAAAGTTAGTCTGGACTGGAGACGCAGGAGCAGAATTAGCTGAAGGAGATGAATTCGTTTACAGAGATGACGAAGAAGAAGGAGCAGTACATGAAATGATTTCTCCCTGGGCAAGAAGAGACTTGGACAAAACTGACGGAAACTACGGAGTATTCCTTAACAGATTGCTTTCCCTTGATTACATTACCAATTACTGCTTAGAAAAGAAATGCACTGAAGGAAAAGAACCATGGATTGGAATGTTCCGCTTTGACCCAGGCGAAGACCACAAACTAGTTTTAGGGTTGGACCCTACACTCCAACTCTACGGAGACTTTGCAATAGTAAAAGAACGCGGTGACAGGCTTACAACAATTGTCTTAAGCGTTGACTCCCTTGCAATAATCACAACAGAAGGAGGCGGAAACTTAGGAAAAGTGTTCCCAATAATTGTTACAAGCGGCGTAGGAGAAAAAGTCGTTTATTACTCTGCCCCCCTGGAAAACTATTTGAAGGAAAGCCAGGGAGGACGCTATTCCGACCAACTTTTAAGAAACATGTATTACGGGATGATTAAGTGAAAAAAGAAAAGTTTATAAATAAGGACTTCCTATTTAAAACCAAAACATATTTAAATTATTAATTATACATTAAATAATAGGAACAATTACAGTATAAGGGTGATGCAAAAAATGTACGAAGGCGGTGAAGGAGGAGGGCCTCCAGAATATCCGGTTGAACCTCGAGCAGGAATTACTTCAAAACTGAAATACAATTTAGAGGGATTGATTCCACTAATTCTAATTATAATTATTGTTGCTTTTTTAGGGCATAAATTCGGTTTCTGGGATATTCCTTTCCTTGGAGGAGAACAGCCAATGCAGATGCTGATAATTGGACAGCCTTCAACTGACTTCACTAATATTCTGAACCAGAACAAAGATTTAGTCAGTTACTACATTCGTTCTGCTGACCACCTGAACATTAATCCAAAAGAACAGTTATCGAGATATGACGTAGTTGTATTGGACCAGCACTTAATGACCAAGAAAGAAGTCTCCAGTCAGTTAGGGGACGCAATACAGGATTATGTAAGGAGCGGAGGAAAATTCATTACAATAATGGATTCAGGAATTAGAAGAACAGGCGCATCAGATGTACTTGGATGGAAAGCCACTTTCGGAGACATTGTACCTGTTTCATGCGAGAGAACAGGAGAAACAGATGTTCCTTCCTGTACTAACAGAATTCATTTGGCTGGATACATTGAAAGGGATGACTACAAGCATCCAATAATGCAGGGAATTGAGAGAGCTCCAGCAGAAGGATATGCTCCTTATTACTTGGAGACCTTCCAGGTAGTAGTGACTGAAAGCAGGGGCCAGGTAGCTTATATCCTTAATGCAGACAGGACAGGGGAATGGTATCCGGGAATAGTTGAAAAGAAGTTAGTAATAGGAAAAAGCATTTACTTCGGTTACGATCCAGGAAAAACAAGAGGAATACTTGAAAACACTTTAAAGTACCTGAAAGGAAAAATATAAAGAACTCCATTAACAAGTTGTTATCAATGGTAAAGATTACAGTTGATAAGGAAAAGTGTACTGGCTGCGGCACCTGCGTACAGGTCTGCCCTGTAAGCATTTTTGAATTGAATTCAGGAAAATCCAAAACAAAAAAGGACAAGATAAAAGACTGTTTGGAGTGCAAGGCATGCGAGGTTTCCTGTCCTGCTAGCGCAATAAAAGTAGAATAATATTCATTTCGTTCAAGGAGGTGTAATCGAAATGGCAATCAACGAAAAATCAAACGAAAACACAGTCTTCATTGGAAAAAAGGGAACAATGGCTTACGTTTTGGCCGTAGTTACACAGATTAACAGTGGTGCAAGTGAAGTCATGATCAAGGCAAGAGGAAGAGCCATCAGCAGAGCCGTAGACGTAGCAGAAATAGTGAAAAACAAGTTTGTAACAGACTTAAAGATAGCAAGAATCGGCGTCTCTACTGAAGAAATCACTACCCAAGAAGGAAATCCATTGAAGGTATCAGCAATAGAAATCCAAATGAAGAAGTAAAAAAAAACCTTCTTCCATTCTTTATTTTTTATTCTAATTCTGTTTATTTAACTCTATTTCTAGGAAAAAAACCAATAGCTTTAAATGCATTTCTGGAAAGCAGGCAATTCTTATTCATTGTCTTATTCTCGGCAGAATCACAAAGGCAAATACAGCTGAAAGCACAGCCAAAACCCAAAACACAACCGGATTCAATCCAATGGCTACAACCAAAGTCAGCACAACCAACAGCAACACAATCAGCAGTAAAATCGGAATCTTAAGCCATTTCTTCTTCATATTCAACACTCTTTATTTGCAGTTAGGATAACTTGTTCCTCTGCATTCCTCTTCCAAAAAGAGTTGGTAAAAAAATAGTGCAGCATTTAATTTAAGTAATTCACTTTGATTTTATTGGATAGTTTGCAAGATTGTTTCCAGCAATAATTTCAGCAACCCGTCTGTTAAGCCCTGTCTTTTTGTTAGGTCCCCCTGCCATTAACCTGTTAACCTCTACTTTAAATGCACTGGCATAAGGAATTCTCAATTTTCCGTATAACGTTTTAACATTGTCCCATTTGATTTTTTTTTCTCTTGCTAGGTTTACCAAAGAATTATACGAAGGAGGCTCCCCTCTCTTAGGCCCCGGCTTTTCGAACAATAGTTGGATTTTTTTTCTTTGGTAACGGCATAATTAAATATTTTTAATTCCATTATATAAATAGTTACTAAAAAAACAGGGTTTTACAGAGAGGAAATTAAATCCCCTCTCATTCGGGAGTTGTAACTGAAGTTTACTTTGTTAAACTTTAAATCCTTAATTCAACGTGAATCAAGAAAAGAAAACCCCAACCAAAAAGAATCTGTAACTTAAAATTTTGCCGGAGTTTGGTGGAATTAAGGGGTATTTAATGGATTAATTCCGTGAAATGCAGTGAATTTTCTTATGGTTTGGGGTTTAAAAGGCCTTTGTTTATATATTATTATATAAAAGAAAAGACAGAAAATGACACTATTTTTTTTCTTAATTGAAAAACTTTGCTGTTTAACGCAGGATAGCGTTTTTTTCTCTTTCTTATAATAGGAGTTGATTAATTGAATTTTAGTGAACTGAATATAAATGACGATATAAAGAAGGCTTTGCAGAGAAAAGGTTTTTCAGAGGCTTCTGAGATACAGGAAAAAGTGATTCCTGAAGCCCTTTCAGGAAAAGATATTGTTGGAAAATCAAGGACAGGCACAGGCAAGACAGCTGCTTTTGCTATTCCAATAATTGAAAAAACAGTCCCAGGACAGGGATTTTCCACTCTCGTTGTTGTTCCAACAAGAGAGCTTGCAAGACAGGTTAAGGAAGAAATCGCTTCCATTGCAATCAACAGCAATATTAAAACAATAGCTGTTTTCGGCGGCCAGAACATCCGTATGCAGATTGATTTGCTTAGAAGGAAACCAGAAATAATTGTTGGTACTCCTGGAAGGCTGCTTGACTTTATTTCAAGGAGGGTTATTGGCTTGGAAAAAGTAAGGTTCTTGGTTCTGGATGAAGCCGATAAAATGTTTGACATGGGTTTCAGGGAAGACGTGGAAAAAATAATTTCTTTTATTCCAAGAGAAAGGCAGACAATGCTTTTTTCAGCAACCATGCCGGCAGAAATTCTTTCCCTTATTGAAAGGTACATGAATCCAGATAAACTTGTTTTTGATTTAAGCGAAGACAATGCGCCGGTACATGAAGTGGATCAATTCTATGTAATGGTTGACAAAAGACAGAAGATTGATGCACTTCAAAGGGTTATTGACAACAGTGATTCAAAGATACTTGTTTTCTGCAGGACAAAGAGAACTGTTGACTGGCTTGAAATGCAGCTTTCAAGAAGAAGAATAAGTGCAGTTGCAATTCATGGAGACAAGCCCCAGAGCGCAAGAAACAGGATAATCGAGAATTTCAAGAGTTCAAGAGAAGGAGTGCTTATTGCAACGGATATTGTTGCAAGAGGAATTCATGTTGACGACATTGACTATGTAATAAATTTTGATTTCCCGCAGGAAGCAGAAACATACATTCACAGGATTGGCAGGACAGCAAGACAGGGAAGAAAGGGAACAGCAATCAGCTTTTGCTCCAATTTGCTTGAATTAAACTCTATTGAGAGAGTTGTCGCCAGAAACAACACAGTAATACAGCAACTTCAATAA
>JBDRIL010000007.1:0-13200 GCA_043815885.1 archaeon
TTTTAGGTTGTCGTTACTGGAATCATAGTAGCTTATGTGTGGTTTGTCATTACTGTCTATTGCTATTGAGGTAAATTCTCCTACAAACCCCCCACTGTCCACTGTTTCTGTGTGCCATTGGTTTCCGTCGTGATAGGCATATTTAAGGTCTGCTCCTTTACCTGTAGAACCATAATAGCTTATGTGTGGTTTGTCATTACTGTCTAATGCAATAGAAGTATCAAGTCCCACGTTTCCTGTATTGTCTACTGTTTCTGTATTCCAAGTGCTTCCATTATAATAGGCATGTTTTAATGCAGTATTTGTGGAATCTTGATAGCTTATGTGTGGGTTATTGCTACTGTCCAAAGCAATGGATGTATAGTCTCCCACGTCTCCTTCACTATCTATTGTTTCTATGTCCCAATCGCTTCCATTATAATAAGCGTATTTTAGGTCTCCGTTAGTGGAATCATAGTAGCTTATGTGTGGTTTGTCGTTGCCATCCAATGCAATAGATGTAAACCACCCTACATAACCTGTGCTGTCTACTATTTCTATATTCCATTGGCTTCCGTCATGATAAGCATATTTTAGGTCTCCATTGCTACCGTCATAGTAACTTGTATGGGGGTTATCATTACTATCCAAAGCAAGAGATGGGAAAGATCCCACATAACCGTCACTATCTACAGTCTCTATATGCCACGCAAGGCCTTTATCGGTTGTGTCGGGTATTGGGTTATTGATTGGAGTTAGTTTTGCGAATCCGGTTGTAAATGTAATGCTGAGTAATAAGATTAATGAAATTAGTATTGTTGAAGTGATTTTTTTATTCATGTTTTTTTATCCCTCCAGAAGAGTAAATTATTCATTAATTAATCCTGTATTAATAGTGTGGGATTATGTTTAAAAATAGGGTTTTTTCTTTTAATGATTGAATTAATTGCATGGACTATTTTTTCTTTTTTATTTAAAAAATTGGTTTTATTGTTCTGCTTGTTTTTTTCTTTAATAGAATTATTGCCCTTCGTTGTTTGACGTAATAATGAGTTTTTATTTTTTTCTATTGAATTTATGTATATAGGGGGTTGTGGGAAGAAAGTATTCTTTTTTTATGAGCAATAGGTTGTTTTTATGGCTGACACGATGCGTATTTCATTATCTTTTGCAAACGATTTAAACGCTAATGGTTTTGATTTTTTTGTGTCAGTTCCTTGTTCTTTTTTAAAGAATCTTTTGTTGGTTTTGGACAAAGAAGAGAAATTGATTTATGCTAACAGGGAAGATGAAGCTCTTGGAATGGCTTGTGGTGCTTATTTAGCTGGCAGAAAGCCTGTTGTGTTAGTACAGACTTCTGGTTTTCTTCAATTGTTGAATGGCTTGCATTCATTGAACATGATTTACGGGATTCCTGTCTTGTTGATAGTTTCTTGGCGTGGTTTTAATGGAAATGATTCCATAGAACATAAGGTTACTGGAAAGAATTTTTTGAAGATTTTGAGGGCATCAAAAATCAATTATTTTGTTTTAAACAAAAGAAATTACCTTAATGCGTGTGGAGAAGCAAATAAATTTCTTCAAAGGAATAAACAGCCATTTGTTTTGGTTGTGAAGAAAGGTGTTTTTGGTGAATAGACAAGACGTAATTGAAATCGTATTGAAAAACACTGGAAAAAATGACTTGATTGTTTCTTGTAGTGGCTTTACTAGTAGGAGCTTGTTTTCTTTGAGAGACCGTAAAATGAATTTTTATATGCTTGGTTCAATGGGTCTTGCTAGTTCCATTGGCTTGGGATATGCTTTGTGCAAACCAAGGCAAAAAGTTTATGTTTTAGATGGTGATGCAAATATTTTAATGAATTTAGCTAGTCTTTTATCTGTAGGCAAGTTGAATCCAAAAAACTTTATTCACGTACTTTTAGATAACGAAGTTAATGAATCTACTGGCGGGCAACCAACTCTTTCAAGAGAAGTGGACATCGAAAAAATTGCTGGCATTGCTAATTACGGTTTTGTTAAAAAAGTGAAAACAATAACCCAGCTTAGAAAAGCATTAAGAACAGCAAGAAAGACAGGTCCTTCATTTATTCTTGCTAAAATTGAAATAGAAAGAATTTTCGATTGTCCGAGAATTAGTGTTGAACCAACAGAAATTTCTTCTAGAATTCGAAGGGAGTTTAAGTGAAAAGGTGTTGGAATGAAGTTGTTTGAAAACATAACAGGAAAACCAATTATGCTGGCAGGAGCCCATAATGGCTTGAGTGCCAAAATAGTTGAAGAATGTTCATTTCATGGCGTGTGGGCAAGTGGCTTTGAGATTTCTGCTTCGTATTGCCTGCCTGATGCCAATATCTTGTCTATGAATGAAGTTTTAAACAGGGTTAAGGAAATGGTTAGTGCCGTGAAAATCCCAATAATTGCTGACTGTGATAATGGTTTTGGGAATGCAGTAAAAGTCATTAAAACAGTGCAAGGTTTTGAGGGAGTTGGGGTTTCAGGAATCTGTATTGAAGACAATGTGTTTCCAAAGAGATGCAGTCTGTACAACGGCTTTAGAAGGCGTCTTGAATCAATTGAGGAATTTTCTGAAAAAATTAAAGTAGCAGTTGAAACAAAAACTAACAACAATTTCATGCTAATTGCGAGGACAGAGGCATTAATAGCAGGCTTAGGAATGAAAGAAGCCCTAAAAAGAGCTAAAGCCTATGAAGAAGCTGGCGCAGACGCTGTTTTGATTCATTCCAAGCAAGAAAATCCATTAGAAGTCATTGAGTTTGCTGAAAAGTGGAAGGGCAGCATTCCTTTAGTTGCAGTGCCAACCACTTATTCTTCAATTTCAGCTAAAGAACTTTATAATAAGGGCTTTAAAATCGTTATTTTTGCAAATCACGCTATAAGGTCTTCTGTTAAAGCAATGAAAAACAATTTAAGTGAATTAAAAAAAACGGGTTGCATTAGTTCCATAGAAGCCAAAATAGCTCCTGTCGAGGAAGTTTTTTCTTTGACAGGCTTGGATGATTTATTGAAAAAAGAAAAAATATATCCAACTTTGAAAAACACTAAAATGTATGGAATCAATCATAAAAAAAGTGGTTAGCAAATTATGAGAAAAAAAATTAGAATTCATAATCCTTATACAGGGGATTTGTTGGCAGTATTTGATGCGCATTCAGAACAGCAAGTGAAAAAATTAATTAGTTCATCTTTTAAATACCAAAATCGTTTAAGTATTGAAGAAAAAAGACGAATACTATTGAATAGCGCTAAAGAATTGCATAAAAGAAGAAGCGAGCTTTCAAGATTAATTACTTCTGAATCCGGTTTATGTTTAAAGGACACTGGAAATGAAGTAAAGCGAACTGTTTCTGTTATTAGGGAAGCCGTTCAACTAGCTAACAACATTGATGCAATTTCTCTCGCTGAATTTAGCGAATACAGTGACTCCAAACTAAAGATTATAGCGGAACCTTTTAATTTAATTCTTGCGGTAACTCCGTTCAATCATCCAATTAACCAGATTGCTCACAAAATCTGTCCTGCGATTGCTGTGGGATCAAAGATTTTAGTTAAACCGTCTGAAAAGACTTTATTGTCTGCAATGGCGTTACTTGAGATTTTTTATGATAATGGTCTCAAAAAAGAGGCAGTTAGACCAATTATTATTCCAAAAGAAGAAAAAATATTTGAAAAATTAATTTCGAGTCCATTTATACAAGTAATTGCGTTTACTGGAAGTTTTAAAACAGGAAAACTTATGAATAAATTGTTATTAAGAAATAATAGATGGAATGTCAAACAAATATATGAATTGGGGGGAAGTTCTCCATTAGTTGTAGCGGATGACGCTGACATCAAAACAGCAGTTAATGTTGCTTTATCTGTGTTCCAGCACTCTGGTCAAAGGTGTACCACGATTAGAAAAATATTTGTCTGTGAAAGTATTTTTAGTGAATTCTTGGAAAAATTTATTTCAGTTACCGGAAAATTAAGAGTAGGCAATCCTTTAAATAAAAATACTGATGTCGGAACTTTAATAGATCAAGAGGCTGCAAAAAGAGTTGAAGGCAAGGTTAAAAAAGCAATTTCTGAGGGAGCAAAGCTTGTTTTTGGCGGAAAAAGAGATGGCGCTCAATACCATCCAACGATTTTAACTGACGTTAACCCAAACTCTAATCTAATAAAAGAAGAAACATTTGGACCTGTAGCTCCAATCCTAAAAATAAAAACTATAGACGAAGCTATTAGAATTACTCTTAAACACGATTATCTTCTTGCAGGAGCAATTGTTACGAAGAGTAAAAAGAAGGCTATTCATTTATCTGAAAATATAGGGGTAGGGCAATTTAATTGGAATGCACCGCCAAGCTATAGAAAAGAATTCGCTCCGTTTGGTGGTTTTGGGAAATCCGGTAACGGAATTAAAGAGGGAGTAATTTTGCTTGGAAAACAATATATGAAGATTAGAACATTTTATTCACAGGGAAGGCAAGGAATATGAGTATTTTATCAGATTATTCTGTATATGGAATTAGCTCTATGGTTAGAGACTTATATATTTTAAGTGATTCTCCTCTTTCTCTTGAAAGAACTATTATTAGAAAAAAATACCCTATTAATCCTTTGCTGTTTTCAGAAATTCATGTTGTCACGGACAAAAAATTCAAGGTAGGAGACTTAGTTCTTTTTAGGTTACTTAGAAATGGTTGTTATAATGACATGGAAACGTTATGGGGAAACCGTGTTCCCCTTAAAAAAGGAAAATATTATATAGGTGTTCTCTGTGAACGAGGGTCAACAAAATTTATAACTGCAGAGTTTTCAAGTAATAAAATTAAGAAAAACACTGTGTTTAATTTTGTTGCCCAAGGCGGGGGGATTGGAACTGCGACCGGGTATTCGCCAGCACTTAGTCAAAGAAACTTAGGTGCACCTTATGTGAGAGTAGAAGGTTTGCTTGCAACCAAAGATGGAAAAATATTAAACATAAAGAATAATACACACTCTATTGCTAATAATATAGGTAAAACAAAAAATATTCCGACTTTGTTAATTCTAGGAAGCGGAACAGATACTGGAAAAACTACGATTGCCTGCAAAATAATCAAGGAATTAAAACAAAAGGGGGTTTCTTGTGCGACACTCAAGGCCTCTGGGACTGGATGGTACGAAGATAGTTTAATGCACCAGAATGCCGGTGCTTTTCCTTCACTAAATTTTACGTTTGTTGGGCTTCCTACTACCTACTATGTTCCAAAAAAAACTTATTTGAAGTATTTGAGTCGTTTGTTATCCTTTTTTTCTGATCCAAGAAGAATCCCTGAAAACTGGATTCACCCAAAACTTAGGAGAAAAAAACGAATGACTCCAGAGCTTTTGGTTATAGAGCATGGAGGAGACTTGATTTTTGCTAATATTCCTACTTTTCTTTCAAGCAGTCAATTAATGAAAAACGTGTTTGGGATAGTTATTTGCAATGAAAGCGTAGTGAGTGTAATTGGCGCAATTAATCAGCTAAAGAAGTATCAGCCAAATAAAAACAAGAAAGTAAAAATTTATGTTTCTGCTCCAATTTCTATGAATCCAGAGGCTGTTTACAAGAGATTGGAAACTCTCCTTAGAAAAAGAATTATTTCAAGCGTCTTTGACGTGAAAAAAAACATTATTTTACAGAAAAAGAAAAGGCTGTCATGTAAAGAGTACGCAAAACATTATAAGAATATAGATTCTATTAAAATATTGGTTGAAAAAATTATTGCTGATGTGGGGAGGAATTGAAATGAATAAAGCTCAGTTGATTGAAGGTTCTAGGAAAGTGTTGAGTGAAAGAAAACGCGGGATAAGGGGGAAGCCGGAGAGGTCTTTCCTTAGTATTGCGGAACTATCTAAAGAAAAATTTGGGGAAATTGTTTTTGGGGGAATTAAAGTCAAACAGAATCCTGAAAAATTTAGTCGTGCTTTGAAGGGTAAGTCTGTTGGGCTTTTGTTTCAGAAGACGTCAACTAGGACTAGGTGTTCTTTTGAGATTGGCGTGGGAGAAATGAGTGGACAGCCAATGTATGTTGATTGGAGGACATCCAATTTTACTTTGGCTGACCTTGAAGACGAAATAAAGGTTTTGTCAAGGTATGTTGACCTTATAATGGCTAGGGTTTACAAAAACGAGGATTTACAGGTAATGAAAAAATACAGTGAAGTGCCAATAATAAATGGTTTATGTAATTTCTATCATCCTTGCCAAGGTCTTGCTGATTACATGACGATAGCTGAATATTATGGCGGTTTTGATGGATTGAGGATTACTTATATTGGGGATGGAAATAATGTGTGTAATTCTCTTATAAATGGGGCAATAAAGGCAGGAATGCATATAACTGTCGCGCATCCTTTGGGGCATGAACCAAAAAAAGAGGTAGTTGAAGAAGCCAGGAAAAGGAAACTTATAACTCTTACTCAGTCACCTGAAGAGGCAGTTAAAGATGCAGACATAGTTTACACTGATACCTGGATTTCAATGGGCCAAGAAAACCAAAAAGAAGAAAGAATTAAAGCATTCCAAAGGTATTCTATTACAAAGAAGTTGCTTGAACATGCTCCAGAGCATACACTAATAATGCATTGTCTTCCGGCACACAGAGGCTATGAAATAGATGGAAACGTGATTGAGTCAGGGAATTCAATTATTTTTGATCAGGCAGAAAACAGGAAGCACGTTCAAAAATACTTAATGCTTAATGTTTTAGAGCTAGTTTAATTAGCTTAGTTTTTTAATTTAAACATTAAGTTTTTTTGTTGCTGAAATAATAGCCTTTCTATTGTTTATTTTTCTTTATTTTCTTCAGGTAGTTGGCATAGCTCTTACAAATCAGTTTCTTGTCTTTTTCTTCTATTTTTCTCACTACTTTTCCAGGAGAACCCATTACTACGGAATGAGAGAGAATTTTGGTGTTAGGGGTTACAACGCTTCCTGCAGCAATAATGCTCCATTCACCTATTTCTGCTCCGTCCAGAATAGTGGAATTAATTCCAATCAAGCAATTGTCTCCAATCCTTGCCCCGTGTATTACTGCTGCATGCCCTACAGTAACATTTTCTCCGATAAAGACATTGTTTCCATGGATTACTGTTCCTTCCTGAATGGAGGAATTCCTTCCAATAACTATTTTTCCTTCGTCTGCCCTGATTACAGCAAAAGCCCAGACAGAGACATTTTCTCCTAATTCAACTTCTCCTTCAATTAATGCCTTTGAATGAATGAAACCCATAGCTAAACCCAATTATTAAAGAAGATAAGTAATAATTTAAGCTTAATCCAATTATAATTCTAGAAAGGTTGTTTTTATGAAGCTGAAATTCCTTGGAGGAGCAAGAGAAGTAGGAAAAAGCTCTTTTCTGTTGGATGCAGGAGACAAGATTCTGCTGGACAGAGGAGTGAAGTTAGGGCATTCATCCCTCTCTTTTCCTTTGGCAGTGAAAGCAAATTTAAAGGCAGCAATAATCTCTCACGCTCACTTGGATCATTCTGGTGCATTGCCTGAATTATTCAATACAGGCAATACAATGGTTTACATGACTTCTCCGACCCTTGACTTAAGTGAAATGCTCTGGAGAGACACAATAAAGATAGCAGAAATAGAAGGCCAAACAAAAAAGTATTCAATGGATGAAGTAAAGAAAACAGAGAGATTCACTTTTCCCATTAATTACAGGAAGAAGGTTCAGATAACTGATGAAATAATGATGGAATTCTTTGATGCAGGCCACATCATTGGTTCAGCAATAACCAAGTTATGGTATAAAAACAAGAGTCTGGTTTACACCGGAGACTTTCATTTAAGGGAAACAAGGCTATTGAATGGAGCAGACACAAGGATAGGGAAAACAGATTACCTGATAATTGAAAGCACGTATGGAGACAGGCACCATGAAAAAAGAAAAACCCTGGAAAAAAGGTTTGTTGAATCAGTCCAGGACACAATAAATAAAGGCGGATGGGCAATAGTTCCAGCCTTTGCTGTGGGAAGAAGCCAGGAAATACTGGATATACTGCATGAATACAAGATTGAAGCACCAATATTTTTTGATGGAATGGGCCAAAAGGCTTCAGCTATCTCTCTCCGTTACCCTGAATTCCTGAAAGACCCGAAGTTTTTAGGAAATGCACTTCATGCAGCCAACTGGGTAAAGGGAAGGAACAGGAGCAAGGCACTGAAAGAACCATCAATAATAGTTACTTCAGCGGGAATGTTGGAAGGAGGACCGGTAATATTTTATTTAAGCAAGTTATTTGATGACAAGAATTCAAAGGTATTCCTTACAGGCTATCAGGTGGAAGGAACGAATGGAAGGAATTTATTGGAAAAAGGAGTAATTAATTTAGACGGAGAAAAGGTAAAGGTAAACACTGAAGTAGAGTTATATGAATTCAGTGCTCATGCAGAGCAAAATGAATTGCTTGAATTAATCCAGAAACTTGAACCAGAAAAAGTCTTTTTAGTTCATGGAGACGAAGAAGTAATAGAGGTATTTGCCAAAGAGGTAAAGGCATTGGGTTTTGAGGCAGTAAAGCCAAGGAATGGAGAAGAAATTGAATTAAAGTAAAGGGTGGGCAAAAATAAGGGGCTTCTTTATTTCTTTGATTGATTCCTTTAAAGCATTAAAGGACAATCCAAAACTATTTCTTCCAAAAATATTTCTTGCACTCGTATGGAGTGTCTTCCTGATTTATACTGGAACATTATTCATTCAGTTAATGGAAATAAGGGAAATAAATTTAACTACTGGAAACCATGCACTAATTCAAGCAAGCCTTGCCTCACTCCTTCAGGGATTAGCGGTTCTTTTAGTTTTGACCATTATTTTTTTCCTTATTGACACAATAATTAATGCCTCTTATCCATTCATGGTTAAATCTTATTACAGGAGAGAAAGAATTTCTTTCTCTGAAAGCATTTCAATGGTGTTAAAAAACTTCTCTTCAATAGTACTCCCAATAATCCTTGCCTTTCTTTTGTCTCTGGCAGTACTGATTCCATTCATTCTTTTATTTGTTTTCTTCTTTATTTCACAGAATGCATTGCCTGCAATGATTTCCCTCTTATTGCTGATTATTGCTGCATTCATTACATCAGTTTTAGTTTTCTTTATTTATCCTGTTTCTGCACTGGAAAAGAAAGGAATTGGCTCAATAATGCACACAATCCGCATTGGAAGAAAACACGCTAAGCCCGTAAGCCTGGGTGTTTTAATTGTTTTTGCATTGAGTTTAACTACCCTTGCAATAGGTTTTCTGGGAGAGAGCATTGGTTTAAGCAGTTTAATTGGCTTTGCTTTATTTATTTTATTAAGGATAATTGTTGCATTGATCTCAACCTACCAGATGGTGCTTAATCCAGTGCTTTACTTGGAGTATGAAAAGGAAATGGAGTTAAAATGAGCAATAAATTCTGCCCTGAATGCGGTAAAACAAAAGGTTCATTCATCCAGAGATTCTGCAGTGAATGCTACCTAAAGAAACATAAAGTAATATTCCTTCCTGAAAGAATTGAGTTTGAGTCATGCAATAGATGCAGTAAAATGCGATTCAAAGGAAACTGGGTTGAAAAAAACGAGTTATTCCTGATTGAGTTAATTCAAAGCAAGATAAAATCAAAGGAATTCAGTCTCAAAAACATTGAAGTTAAATTAAATCCAACAGAGGGAAGGGAAATAAATGCAGTAGTGTTCATTGAAGGAGAATTGAATGGAGTTTCATTAAAAATTAAAAAAGAAATAGTTTTAATTCCATTAAAAGGGCTCTGTGATACATGCATGAAGCTGAGTTCCAGCTACTATGAAGCAATCCTCCAGGCAAGGTTTAAGGAAAAAAAGAAGCACTCAGAGAAAGAACTGCTTAAAGAAATAAACTTCTTTCTTGGAGCAGAAGAAAAAAAGGATTCCCTTTCAAGGGCAATAAAGGTAATTAAGGAAAGGAATGGATTTGATGTATGGATTGGCTCAAAGAGAGCAGCAAAAAAAGTAAGTGAAGAACTTGCAAGAAAATTCAATTCAAGCGTGGTTAGAAGTTTTACTGTTTACGGAGTAAAAAAAACAGGAGAAGAAAAAAAGCGTTACACTTTCTGTGTAAGGATTTAAATCTCATACTTCTTTAAAGCAGACTCGATTTCTTTTATTGGTTTAGTTGAAATAAGCAATGGAATCTTTTCTGATTCAGCAATCTTTATTGCAATCGGATCCACGTCTTTGGCTAAACCATGCAGTACTACAATGGATGGCTTCATGTCAGTACTGAATCTTCCAATCTTTACTGCAATCAATGGACTCCTTCCGGTTTCAACCTGCTGAAATATTAATGCCCTTTCAGGAGTCTTCCCGTAAAGCTGAAGGTATTCATGCACCGGAACATCAAGAATAACCCTCAATGAATCAATTATCGTATAACCATAAATATCCATTTCCTTTAATTTATGGGGGTTAGTGATTACCTTTGCATCAATTTTCTGGGCAAAATCAGTTCCCTTTACCGCAGCAAAGAATTCATGCACTCCAAAGATTTCTCTTGAAGGAATAAAGTCTTTCTCCAGCTGTTTCTTTATTTTTCCCCCTCTCTTCTGGTCTATTCCAAGTAATGACTCAACAAGCCTGTTCACTACCCCAATTCCAGGGCTCTTTCTCCTTCCGCCCTCATAATCAGAAATAGTTGAAGAACTCACTTTCAAGTATTCAGCCAATTCAATCTGGCTCACTCCAAAGATCTCCCTCCATTTCTTCATGCTTCCGCCAGGATCCTTGCTGAGGCAGATCTCTCCAGCCATTGTAATTCCAAGTTTCTCCATAATAATAAAAATAGGAAAAAAAGCTTTAAAAAGCATTACGTCAATCGTCCATTTTTAAATGGATGTTTGTCTAAATTACTTTCTTGAGAAAACATAGAACTCTCTTTCATTCCCATCCCATTTACTTGACATTCCTTCTACAATCCTGCTTAAATCCAATAAACGTATTCTGTTTTTTTTCTTTGCTGGGTCAGCAATCCTAACCTTTTTTGTTTTAGGATTAAAAGAGATAATTAATACTGCATGCCCCTCTTTTTTTCCTCCCAACACCTCTAAATTAAAAATAGGCATTAAGTAATTCCCTTTCCTTAAATTTTCTTCAATGAATTTTTCTGGATTCTTGATACCTGAAATTAAATGCCTTTTAGCTTTCAAAGGAAATCCATTTTTACTTAAAAAAGCATTAATATTTTCCTCTGTCTGCTGCACTCCATATCCTCTTTTTGGTTTTTCCTTTACAGTATAATCTCCCTTGAAATCCCTTCTATGTTTTTTTGGAATTCTAAAATCCAGGTGCTTTGCAATGAATTCCTGTGAAGGAATCCGAATAGTGTTTGTTGCTAGAATCATTTGGATGCAGGCAGGAACACAGCAAAAAGGTTGTTGAGGGTGGAATAAATAAGGGATTACTAAAAGAGTTTTTAATCTAATTTTTCTTGCAAGTCTTTTTTCTTTGACTTTTTTTCCCTTTTTTTTAGCAAAATGGACGCTTTTCATTTAAACCACAAAAAAATAATTTAGCGGACCCGCTGGGATTCGAACCCAGGACCTACAGCTTAGGAGGCTTACACAAGAAAAAATCTTTTAATGACTTAATTTCCTTTGTTGCCCTATCCAGCTAGGCTACGGGTCCCTTTCCAATAGAATAATTGAATAGAATTAAATTAATAACATTAACACTAATCCTGCTGCAATAGGAATAGTAAGGTTATCGTTTATTGGAACGAATTCCATTCCCATTCCAATGATTGCCGCAATCAATGCAGCTCCTGGAGGAAACATTATCTGGAGATAAAAAAAGGAAACAAGTATTCCAGCAATAGTTCCTTCCAGACTCCTGTTATTCATTAACTTTGTCTTTCCCAGAGTGACTCCAATCACTGTGGCTACACTGTCCCCAAATACAAGTACAATTAATGCCCCAAGCAGGATTAATGGGTTTTGATAGAATAAAACAGAAGCAATAAGTGTTGCAAGAAAAAAGATTATTGCCCCTCTTCCAGGAAACTTTTTTTCATCCTTTCTTCCGGCATAATCAATTACTTTAGAGAATAATGGGATCTTCCTGCCTTTTTTAATTATTAAAGAAAAACTCAAACCAATTGATATTATTCCAACACAGGCCAAAGCATAATGTATTGCTCCAATGACCCCAATTAAAATAATTACAAGGCACCCAAAGAAATAGTGAATAAACTGCCTTCTAATTTCTTTTTTCATTTTTTTTCACTACTAACTTATTCCTTTTCTTTTTATTCAAGATAAGCATAATGATTACTATTATCAGGAAAAAGATTAATGGAATTATTTCCGGGACAGGCGAAACTGTTGTTTCCTGCCATTCTTTCACTGAAAAGCCCTTGATTTTGGTGTTGTCTCCTTTAATTGTCTCAAGATAAGTTTCTCCGTTATATTCATAGTATGCTGTTGCGAGTATTGAATAATTGTGTTTTTGTTTTAGCGGAGAAGGACCAGTATCGTAGGAATAAAAATAAGTGTTTACATCCATTGGTTCAATGAATTTATTTATGGTGTGTTCTCCCCCAAGAATTCTTCCTGTTTCTGGATCGAATATTTTGAATCCTACTGTGACTGATAGTTGTTTATCGCTTACATTCATTACGTCTGCAGTGAAGTTTATGTCTTCATTCATTCTTACTGTTTTTGGTTCTACTTCAAGGTAATTGATTTTAGTTAATTGCGCGTTTTCTATTATTGCATTGAAGTCATATGGAACTAGTTCCCCATTATTTTTAATGACAAAGAAACTCATTTCAAGTTCTCCGCTCTTGTCACAGAGCAGTTCTGCTGTACTGTTCCACCAGTCTCCGGTTATATCTATTTCTTTATTGGATATTTTGCAGGCGTCTTCGTCTACTCTCACCCATTTCTCCAATTCTTCATCGTAAACGCTTCTTCCCTTAAACATCCAATCCATATTCGTTACATTATAAGCCCATGCGTCACTCAAATATTCTCCCTCTAAAACCAATGGCGTTCCAATGAATCCAATGAATGGATCACTTACATTAAACCTCTCATCCCATGATGAAACATGGTTTTGAAGGCTAACCTCTCCTATCTGGTTACCGTTAACCGAAAAAGTCAGTCTATGTTCGTTTGCTCCCACTTCACACAATACATTTATTTCACTTGAAAACAGGTT
>JBDRIL010000008.1:0-2552 GCA_043815885.1 archaeon
CCAACGAGAATTTAACAGATTTTATCCTTCCCGCGGCATTTTTTCTGAAGGGAGCAAAATAGTTTTTAATTGTTTTCACTCATTTTGTTTTGCAAGGGGAGAAATAATGTTTGAAAGACTGAGGCAGAAGAATAGAAGGAAGTTGCTTCAAAGACAGGAATTAATTCAGGATGAGAGACAGAAAGAAATACTGAAGGAAATAAGTGATGTAAGGGCAAAGAAGAAGATAAGGGAAGAATTTAGAAGTTTAGCGATTTTTTTGGGTTTATTGGGTTTGGCTGTAGGGGGAAGGGTTGCAATGCAGTGGATTCCTTCAGTTGAACCAATTATTCCTATTGCAATTATGGCTGGAGTGATTTTTGGGGTAAAGGAAGGATTCACTCTTGGAGGAAGTGCTTTTATTATCTCTAATTTTTTTATTTGGGGAATGCAGGGGCCTTGGACAATATTTCAGGCATTGGGAGCAGCAATTGCTGGAGGAATTGGAGGAGTATACGGAAAAATGAGAAAAATCGGATGGAAGGAATTCGTTGTATTAGGAATAATTGGAACAGCAATATATGAAATAATAATTAATATTTCCGGGGGCTTAATGGGGATAGGATTGTTTTTTGGATTGTTTTCTCTTCCATTATACTTTGCTGCATCCATTCCATTCATTGTAACGCATATTGTTTCAAATATCGGGTTTTCTTTTGGATTAAGTCCATTACTGAAAAAACTAAGGAGGGATAAGAATGAATTCAAAATCATTAATATTAGTAAGTTTATTGATGGCAAGCGTAGTGATATTAGGATGTACAAATCAGAGTAATACAGGCGAAGTAGTTCTTGCGAAAGAAGAAACAGTTACAGTAAAGGTTTTACTGGAAAAAGATGGCGAAATAACGGAAAAAGAAGTGGAAATGGAAAAAGGAAGTAATGGACTGGATGCAGTGAAGAAGGCGTTTAGGATAGAGGCAACAGAGTATGCAACTGGTTCCTTTGTTAATTCAATTAACGGAATTACTCCAGAAGAAGGCTATTTTTGGGGATTGTATGTGAATGGAGAATTTGCAGAAAAAGCAATAGACCTGTACGAAGTGAAAGAAGGAATGGAAATAAAATGGAAGTACACTAGATTCGAGGAGGCATTTTAAATGAATAAAATGAAATGGATTGGAATTGCATTAATCCTTTTAGGATTAATTACTGCAATGGAAGGAATTGGATTAATGATGGGGGGAAGCACATTCAATTCAATTATTGCAAACGAGATTGCTTCAATTGAATACTATTCTTCTTTTAGTGAAGAAGACCTGCTTTTACAGGAAGGAATGATGATTTCAAGCGAAGAACTGAATGCTAATTTAGAGGCAATGCAGGGAATGCAGGCAATAGTAAGCCTGGTAATAATTTATTCATTGATTAAAACCATTATTGCAATTGCATTGATTGCAATCGGTGCAACAATAGTTTTTGAAAAGAAAAATAAAGGTCAGGACTCATAATCCATTTCATTGCTTTCAGTGAAAGCTCATTTCAGCCTGGCTCATCACAGTAAAATACATTAAAATTATGGCAGGGCCATTATTAAAGGATTATCCTTAATGGATAAAATCCAGTGTCTGAATTAAATTCTTTTTAATCACTTTAGCGCCGTTTTCTTTTAATTCTTTTTCAGATGAAACCCCGGTGGAGACTCCAATCACATTCTTTATTCCTGCCCTGTTAGCTGAAATCACGTCAAGCACTGAATCACCCACAACAATACACTGAAAAGGTGTTACCTTAATTTTTTTCATTGCAAGAAGAAAAGGCTGTGGAGAAGGCTTTCCTTTCTTTACATCATCAAAGCAGACAATTGAATCAAATAGAGAAAGGAATTTCTTTGGAGTGGAATGCATCATAGTCTTTTTACTTGAATTAGTGACTAACGCGACTAGAAAACCTTTTTTCTTTAATTTCCTTACAACCTCAAATGAACCAGGAAACAAGAGATTTTTTCCTTTAATCAGAGAGTAATAGAATTTCTGTCTCTCTGAAATGAATTCTTTCCTGTTTAAACCCAACAATTTTTTTGCTTCGAGTTTTTCGTATATCTCCCTTGAAGGAAGCCGTATAACAGAACAAACCCTGCTGTGAGAAAGTTTCACTCCAAAGAAATCGAATAATCCCACAAAGGATTCAATATGAAAAGGAATTGAGTCAATCAGTGTCCCATCCAAATCAAACAAGACTGCCTTTATTTTATTCCTTGGCTTTTGCATTAAAGAAAGGAAAACAAAAACAATTTTAAAGAGTTCTAAAACGAATTAGTTATGATTCAATTGTTTCCTCGCTTAACGAGGAATTCCTGCTACTGACCAAAAGGAAGTAGTAGCGCGAAGCACGTACTACTGAAGGTAGTACACTGGCGTAAACCGACAGTGGCGGTTTAGGGGAAATTAACTGTCCCGAAATCATTGAAAAGGAAGAAAAAGCATTATATTTATTGGTGGAATGAATGGCTGAAAGCACTCTTGAAACAATTCAGAGGGAAGTGGGAGAGGAAAACCCTTTTGTAACTAAAT
>JBDRIL010000009.1:0-2370 GCA_043815885.1 archaeon
CCCTCCCCCCAGACCTTCCAATTGAATTCCCCAACATCATTGTATGCAGTAACTGCCTTCCTTAACTCATACTTTATTGTAAAGGTCCTTACTTCATTTTCAGCAGAATAATACCATTTTACTCTCCAGTCTCCTCCCTGATTAATTAATTCAAATCTAACTGGGCGGTTTCCCTCAAACACCTCAACATTACTCAATTGCCAGCTTCCCTTTGGAATGTCTCTATAAGCAAAGGAAAAATTTTCGGAAAAATTAAAACTAATCTTTTCCTCTGCCTTCACCAACCCATCTTCATTTATTTTAACATTCACTTCCGCCTTATCCAGGGAATAAGATTTAGCGTTAACAAAAGAAAGAATACAGAGCAGAAATAAAATTAATAAAAAATACCCTGCAATTGAATTAATTCTATTATTCATCAAATAAAGTATGCCTCAAGAATATAAAAGGTTTTCTTGAAAAAAGGGATTCAATCCCTGAAAAATAAAACTTAATAATACGTTCGCCCTATTTTTATTGGATTAAAATGAAACACGCCTTTGTATTAGTTTCCCTGCTGTTTTTTTCTTTGAATGCATTTGCTGAGACAGACTTTGCCTACAGAGGCCTTTCAGGATTCAATAACTTAACCTCTTTCGTTACCCTCCAACTCATGAATAATTTAATCCTCCAAATAATCCTTGTAATTGCAGTAATAATTGCAGTATTATTCTTTTTATTCAAGAAAGGCTTCATCAGAAGGATCGGGGAGGAAAGAGTAATGGAATCTCCCTCTTTCGGAGAAGAAAAAATAGAGGAAAAAAGTGAGGAAGAAACCCCTGAAATAACCGAAGAAGAACTCCCAGAAGAAGTTCCTGAAGAACCCGCAGAGAAAGAACCGGAAATAGAAAAGCCTTTTAAGGAAAAAGC
This sequence comes from archaeon, assembly GCA_043815885.1. Classification (GTDB taxonomy): domain Archaea; phylum Iainarchaeota; class Iainarchaeia; order Iainarchaeales; family 1-14-0-10-31-34; genus JBDRIL01. The sequence continues at coordinate 910 of JBDRIL010000009.1, forward strand.
TCCAATAGATAGGGGGAAAGAAAAAATAATGGGAAAACCAAAAGGCTTGATGGAGAGATTATTGGGCTTAAAGGAAAAGGATGAATGAAAATGCAGTTAATGGATTACGCTTTAATTTTAGGTTGTGTTTTTGTCCTGTTTATTGTTCTAATCTGGTTTATCAGGTACTCAAATAAAACCCTGACCAATAAACTCACTGACATAAAAAAAGTAAATGAATACCAGGAAAAAACTAACAGAAAGATGTTTGATAAAATGACTGAATTAGAGAGAGGGGTGAATACAAGAATTGAATCAATTGAAGGAAAAATATATGCAGTAAGCAGGGCCACTTCAAACAATAATTACAGGGTAAAGGAAAAAATTGTTCTCCCTCCAACAGAAATTGAATCAAGAAACAGGATTGGAGTGCATTAAATTCTCTTAATTACTTCTCTCGCCAAATCAACATCCTGCAAAATAAATAAATGAATTCCAGGAGCTTTTTCCTTCTTTAATTCCCTGCACAATTCAGCAGTAAACTCAATTCCATTCTCCCTTGCTTTTTCTTCATCTGAATCCTTTAACATTTCCTTCAATTCTTTTGGAACCTTTACCTTGAATGAATTCTCTACAAATTCAGCCTGCCTATACTTAGTTAATGGCTTTACTCCTGGAATAATTGGAATCTCTATTCCTTCTTCACTTGCTTTATCCCTGTAATTCACGTAATCCCCTGCACTGAAAAACATCTGCGTTATCGCAAACTCTGCTCCTTCCTCTTCCTTCTTCTTTAAAAAAGAAATTTCTTCATCCAGATTCTCTTCGGGGTGGGCGGCAACACCAACACAGAAATCTGTCTTCTCTCCCTCTCTAAATTCCTTCTCCCCTTTCCTAACCAGGTAATGCCCTTCATTCATTTCCCTTATCTGTCTCACTAACTGCCATGCACAATCATACGGCCCTTTCTTTTCTTCCTTTACTCCAGTTGGAGGGTCTCCCCTCAATGCAAGAATATTCCTTATCCCAAAAAGATGATGATCAATCAATGAATTCTCTATTTCCTGCACTGAATTCTCCCTGCACGTAAAATGCGCTATTGCATTTACTCCAATCCTTTCCTTCACATAAAAAGTCAATGGAAGAGTTCCTCCCCTTAAACTCCCTCCGGCTCCTTTCGTTACACTAATAAAATCAATCCCCTCTCCCTTCAATCCCCCAATCTTCCTATACAATTCACTGTAATCCCTTCCATTCCTCAACGGAACCAATTCAATGGATTTAGTGAATTTCTTTTCCTTTAAAACTTCTGCAAAGCTTTTATTCATTATAATAAAAAGTGCCTTGAACTTTATAAACCTAATATTCCTTCAATAAATTTTGTTTAAAAAAACAGCAGAGGGCCCTAAAGGAGCCCAAAAAAACCAGTATTGGATTTATGCAAGGTTTACCTGGACCTTTTTAGTTACATCCATTCCTTTT
>JBDRIL010000010.1:0-50924 GCA_043815885.1 archaeon
GCTGTAATTGCAGTCCTCATAAGCAGGAGTATTGGTAATCGTTGCATCAAAATCAATCACTGTCTGCGTTAATGCATTAAATTCCCCCCCTCCCTGAACAGGAGAAGTAATACTCACTTCCGGAAAACCATTTTCAGCAACCCCACACCACTCCCAATAACGCTTACAAGCAATTCCTTCATCCATATCCCAAGCAACTATCGCCACATTATTTGAATCCAAAACCAAAACAGGAGATGACGCAAAATTCGCTGGCCCTACAACTAAGTTTCCAGGTTCTGGTTCCATTATTTCATGAATCTTCTCCCAACTACTTCCATTCCATTTCTTTAAAACAATATTCCAGGTCGGCGGATCAGGAAAAATTATCACATTTTCAGTCCATGCAATAAAAGGAATTCCTTCAGAATTAATGTCAAGAGAAGCATTACCGTATCTGTCCTCATTTAAGGTTACTCCACTTACCCGTCCTTGTCCAGGCGCCGCATCAACCCAATTACTTCCATTCCATTTTTTGAACGCAATGTAGTAAATTGCGATACCCCCCCCAGTATTTTGCTCCCATGCGACTGCTGGATAGTTGTTTAATGAGTCAATATCAAGAGATGGTCTTTCCGCAATCCCTGTTGTTTGGCTTACATCTAATTGTCCTGCCACTACCCAATCACTTCCATCCCACTGCCTAAAGACAACATCCCAATTTGCACTGTCATATTCCTGCCATGAAACATGTGGATTGCCAAGAGAATCAATCTTTAGAGAAGGGTTCTTGACGTTGTTAATTGGGTCTGGGAATTTAGTGCTTACATTTAATTTCCCTGCACTCATTTCTACCCAAGCGCTTCCATTCCATTTCCTTAATGCAATGTAATAATCTGTTCCATCAAATTCCCTCCAAGCAATATATGGCGTATCAGAATCATCAAGTGCAAGTGATGGTTGTATTGCGGTTCCTCCATCCAAACTGCTTACATTTAAGTCGTCTTCAGTGAATCCATCTTCTGGATAAACATCTGTCCATTCGCTTCCATTCCATTTCCTTAGGAGAATGTCCCATCCATCTTCATCTTCTTCTGACCAGGCAATAAAAGGAGTTCCATCTCCATCCAATGCAAGGGAAGGTTCAACTGAATTAAAGCTTGGAGACTTGCTTACATTTATGCTTGCTGTTTCCTGTGCGAAACCGTCTGCATTAACCCAGTTGAATCCATTCCATTGCCTGAAATAGATTTCTCTGTCTCCTCCTGGATTGTATTCAAAGACAATTTTTGGGGTGTCATATTTTGATGAAGGGTCAGAGTTTGCCTGCAACTGCATTGAAGGATTTTCTGCATTCACTCCAGAGGGAAGATCCATTACAGTAAAGGAATCGTCTCCTCCCATATTGCACCATGGAGCGTTAACGCTAACAAAATTAAAAAAGAATATAATGGAAACTAAGCTGATTAAAGCAATTTTATTCATGTCCATTAATACTTAATTCTTCTACTTTAAATTTCTTTTCTTTTTTTGCTTGATTTGATTAGGTTTAAATAACCTTCAAATAATTATATATTATTGGGGGAAGGAATGATTGTAAGGAATGCATTGGGAGACTACTTTGAAAACATTAAGTTAAGCCTACTCTTTGGAGTCCTCCTGGTTTTTGTATTCTTTTTTCTATTCTTTTCCAACCTGTTTATTTCAAGCGGTTCAATATTCCTTGAATACAGTTTAAATGAAGTAAATATCGGAGTCCTTGCACTGGAAATAGCAGTAATTGCCGTATTCCTGGTTTTTTATTCTGCATTTGTTTCTCTTATGATCTTCAATGTAAGAAACAAACTGAATAAGGTAAAGGTTGACTATTACTTGAAGGATAAATTGCACAGGTTTTCATTGAAGTTGTTTGTATTTCTCCTGGTTTACTTTATTGTTTTATTCTTTCTTTCCTCTTTGCTGGTGTTCTTTTCTTTGCCTGTGTGGATAGTGAATTTATTGCTCTTAATAGTTTCCCTCTTCTTTCTCTTCCTTCCCCAAGCCATTGTAGTGGACGAAGATTCAATTACTCACTGCATTGCCAATAACCTTGAATTCATGGGAAAAAACATTCTCCCAGTAATAAAAATAATAGTTGTTTCAATGGTACTGATAGCGGTAATTGCATTAGTGGAATATGCATTGGACGTAGTTGCCTTAATCGGAAGATATATTTCTTTAATCATTCTATTGGTTTTTGTTGTTCCATTCATTGAGGTAATGAAGACAAGGCTTTACATGACCAAATTCACTCTGATAGGCCATAAAGCATAATTCAAAAAAACCAATAAAACTTTGTTCACTATACGAACTCTTTTAATGTTTTTTGTTCAGATTTAATAACAGCATGAATAAGATTGTTTCTCTGGATAAAATCGACCACCAAATAATTCGAATGCTTTTAGATGATGGAAGGGTTTCTTTTTCTACTATTGCAAAGGAAGTAAAGCTGACAGATGTTGCAATAAAGAAGAGAATTGACGGCTTAATCAGGAAAGGAGTCATTAACTCCATTAACGCTAACATTAACCTCAATGTATTAGGCTACCAGAATCCCCTCTTTATTCAATTGAGAACGGAAACAGGAAAGCACAAGGACCTAACAAAAAAACTGGGTTCCTTTGACAATGTACTGGAACTCTATCACGTAATAGGGGAATACAATCTCCTTGCAAAAATTGTCGTGCCTGAAATAAGTGAGGCAGAGACATTCATAAATAAATTAGGTTTACTGGACGGAGTTTTGGATATCAAAACCCAGCTAGTAATAAACGAATTAAAGAAAACAAATGCTCTCCCCACTATGCCGCTACAAAAGAAATTTTAATCCCTCAGACTTCTTTATTAATTCTTTTGATTAAAAAATAAATTGCTGATTGAGAATGAAACTGATAATTTCAGAAAAAGCGATTGCCGGAAAAAGGATTGCAGAAATTCTTTCACAGGGAAAGGCAACAGAAAAAACAGAGAAGAATGCAAGGCTGTTTGAATTCTCCAAGGAAGGAAAGCCCTTTCTCCTGATTCCTTTGAGAGGGCATATAATGGATGTGGATTTCCCAAAGCAGTACAGCCAGTGGCTTGGGACAGACGTGCAGAAACTGGTAATGGTTGAAGTGGAATACATTGGAACAGAAAAGAGCATTATTTCTCTCCTGAAAGCAAAAGCGCCTTTAGCTGAAGAAGTGATTATTGCAACTGATGCAGACAGGGAAGGAGAAGCAATTGGAGTTGAAGCAATAGATTGTCTTAAGGAAAAAAACCCAAAAATAAAAATAACCCGTGCTTATTTTTCTGCAATAACCCCAAAAGACATTCAGCATTCCTTCTCCAATTTAGGGGAAGTGGATTACAATTTTGCTGAATCAACTAATGCAAGAAGGGAAATAGATTTAGTTTGGGGTGCAGTCCTTACACGATTCATTTCTTTAATCACCAGAAGAATGGGAAAGGAATTTCTTTCAGTCGGAAGAGTTCAGTCTCCTGTACTTGCATTAATAGTGAAGAGGGAAAAGGAAAGAAATGCATTCAATCAGGAAAAGTACTGGCTGCTTAGAGCATTATTTGAAAAAGACAAGAAGGAGTTTGAGGCATTCCATAAAAAAGGAAGATTCAAGAAAAAAGAGGAAGTAGAAGAAATACTGAAAAAAGGAAACGGAAAGGGAACAGTAGTAAAGGTAATTAAAAAGAAAAGAGTCCTCCAGAAGCCATTTCCATTCAATACAACTAATTTCTTGAGGGCGGCAACAGCAATAGGATTTAGTGCAGGAGAAGCCATGAATATAGCTGAACACCTTTATCAACAGGGTTTCTGTTCTTATCCCAGAACAGACAATTCAGTGTATTCCCCTAACCTGAATTTAATTGAGATACTGAATGAATTGCTTAAAGTAAATGAATTCACTCCCTTGATTCAGGAAATCCTTTCCCAGAAAAAGATAACTCCTTCAAGGGGAAAGGAAACAAAGGATCATCCTCCGATTCATCCAACCTCTGCTGCCAATAAAACCAGGTTAAATGAAAGGCAGTGGAAAATCTATGAATTAATCTGCAGGAGGTTTATGGCTACTCTTGCAGAGGAAGCAGTAACAGAAAACCTTTCAGTTGAAATTGATTTAAATAAGGAAATATTTGTTGCAAACGGGCAGATAATACTGAAAGAAGGATGGAAGCACTTCTATCCTTATTCTGTTTTGAAGGAAGTAATCCTTCCGGAATTAAGTGAAGGGGATTCGGTTGACTTAAAGAAGCTTGAAATGCTTGAAAAAATGACCCAACCCCCACCGCGATATTCACAGGGAGCATTAATTAAGTTAATGGAGGACTTGGGTTTAGGCACAAAAGCAACAAGGCATGAAATAATCCAGAAACTATATGCAAGAAGATATATTTCTGGGATAAAGGCAATAGAGCCAAACAAGGTAGGGTTTGCAGTAATAGAGTCACTGGAAAAACATTCAAAGAAAGTAACTGAACCAAAGATGACTGCAGAAGTAGAAAGGGAAATGGACGAAATTGCTGCAGCAAAAAAAGAAAAGAAAGAAGTAGTTGATGCCTCAAGGAAAGTACTCCAAGACATAATGAAGGATTTAGTGAAGAACAAGAATGAAATTGCAAGGGAAATAACTGCTGCATTGGTGGAGGATGCAATAATGGGAGACTGCCCCGCCTGTGATGGAAGACTAAGGATTGTGAGAAGCAGGAATAATAAAAGATTTTTAGGGTGTACGAATTACCCTAAATGCACTACTACCTTTCCTTTGCCGCAAAAAGGAAGAGTGGAGTTAGGAAAGGATTCCTGCAAGGAATGCGGAAAGCCAACCATAAAGGTAACAGGAAAAAGATACAGGTATACAATGTGCGTTGATCCTCATTGTAAGAGCAAGGACGGATGGAAGAAGAAAAGCAGTAAAGAAACCAAGAAGTGAATCAAGTAAAATCAGTTGGGAATTTTTAAGAGAAGGAGACCGCAAAAATTATTTTTACCAGTTTAGCCTGGTGGAGCTTGTCCCCTTCTCTTTATTTGTTTTTATTTGACTTTTCCCTTAGAATTGAATCCCTCCAAAATACAGCTTTTCACTGTATTCAAGTAGATTGCGAAGTTGTTATTTAAATCAATTATCAGGTTTAAAGTGTTCCAAAAAATATAATTAAAATGTTATGCTTGTTCTAATTAGTATAGTGATGCATTTATGTCTAACCCAATGAAGCTTGATGATGAAATCCGCCTTAATGTATTGGATGCATTAATGAAGAAGAATTCCGTTGTCCCAAATATCAGGCAGGTAAAGAGGCATTGCGGTTATCATAAAGCCACAATCAAGTCCTCGATTGATTTTCTTTCAAAGGAAGGCTTAATTGAAGGTTTTGGGCCAAGGATTAACTTCAAGAAGTTTGGCTATAAATTGGAGGCAATTGAAATGCTTCAGATTGATTTTGCTGAAAAGGAATTGTTCAATAAATTTCTCCAGGCAGTAAACAAGGATCCACACATCTACAGGCTTTCGGCAATAATTGGTTCAGGGAACTGGAATTTAATGGTAAGGCACTTCTATTCTGATGTTGAATCCTTTCACGATAACAGCCAGAAAAATTACTTTGAAAAAATAAAGGGAATATATGATTTAATTCAGGACAGGCTTATCTTCTTCTCAACCGAACCATTCTATAAGAGTGTTTCAAGAACCAAGTCCCTTATAGATGTAATAAAGAAAGAGAAAGGAATTGATTAGAGTTGGAAATTGAATTGGATTTAAGGAAGGGAGTTGCTGAAAACGCCAGCACCTACTTTGAGAAAAGCAAGAAGGCAAAAAAGAAGTTAGAGGGTTTAGTGAAGTCCATTGAGGACACAAGAAGCAGGCTGGAAAAATTAAAGGAAAAACAGTTTCTGCTGGAGGAAGAAGAAAAAGCAGTTCCACTCAAGAAAAGGGAAAAGAAATGGTTCGAAAAATTCCATTGGTTTTATTCAAGTAATGGTTTTCTGGTTATTGCTGGAAGGGATTCCAGGACCAATGAAGAAATAATAAAGAAGTACATGGAAAAGGATGACCTTTACTTTCATGCTGAAATTCAGGGAAGCCCCCACTGCATAATCAAAACAAATAAATCCGAGGTTCCTTCTTCTATCATGAATGAGGCAGCCCAATTTGTTGCCTCTTTCTCCAAGGGATGGAGAGAAAAACTTTCTTCACTGGATGTTTATTCTGTTCTTCCGGAACAGGTCAGCAAGAAAGCCCCAAGCGGTGAATCAATGAAGAGCGGTTCATTCATGATTTACGGGAAGAGAAATTACTTCAAAAAAATTCCACTCGAATTAGCGATTGGAGTGAAAAAAGAAGGAGAGGAATTTATTGTAATTTCCGGGCCTCTTACTGCAATCAAAAAAAATTCCATTGCCTTTGTTAAGGTAATTCAGGGAGAGGAAAAGAAAGGCATTGCTGCAAAAAAGCTAAAGGAATTACTGGAGAAAAAACTCGGCTTAAATGAAAAACTTGATTTGGATGAAATAATTGCAATGCTTCCAGCCGGAGGCACAAATATTGGGGAGGGGGTAGGCAATGCTGGATAAATTAATGCTGGAAAAACTGGTTGAAAAAGAACTGAAGGGCCTGCCTATATTCGGTTTAAGCCAGATTGAAAGAGTGAAAAAGAACTCCATTAAATTAAAGGAAGGATTAAAGCACGAAAAGGAGGTGCTTGAATTGAGTGTAATGCTTCACAATGCGGGCGCAAAACAATGCATTCAATTCACTCAGGACTTCATTCAGTATTCTGTTGCTTTAGCCAAAAAATTTCTTTCTCGAGCGAATTATCCTTCGAAGAAAATGGATTCAATCATTCACTGCATTCAGGAAGCGCATTTGAATGGCCAGCCCAAAACAATTGAAGCAAAGATACTGCATGACGCGGTATTGCTTGACGAGATCGGGGCAATAGGAGTACTGAAGGATTCAATCAGCTTTTATTCCCAGAAGAAATCACTCCAAAACTTCAGGGAATTCCTCAGAGCAAAAAGCTATCACTTAAAGAATGCTTTCTTCACTGAAAAAGGAAAAGAATTAGCAATAGAAGGAATAACCTCTTATAATGAATTCGTGGAGCGATTGGAGAGGGAATTATAAGCTTTTTAATTCTTTTCAGAGCAAATTATTCTAAGGGGAGAAAATGGTTTTTACTTTGACAGAGAAAAGAAAGGAAATAGAATTAAATGTCCAGGACACTGATCCAAGTTATGTTGGAAGAAACATCGTTACATTGGACAGGACAGCAAAAAGCGAATTAGATGTTACTTCCGGAGACATAGTGGAATTAGAGGGAACAAAGAACACTGCAGCAGTAATCTGGCCTGCAAGGCAGGAAGATGAAGGAAGAAAGATAATTAGAATGGATTCACTTATAAGGCATAATGCTGGCGCAAGTCTAGGGGAAAAAGTCAGGGTAAGGAAGGCCGACTTCAAGGAAGCAAAGAAAGTAATTCTTGCCCCCACTCAGGAAGTAAGGATAATTGCTTCAGGATATGACAGGATACTGAAAAAGAGTTTTATTGGAAGGCCAATCAATAGAGGGGACAATGTATGGATTAGTGTTTTTGGGAGTGGATTCATTTACAGGGTTCTTGATACTAATCCAAGAGGCATAGTAAAGATAACTGACTTCACTCAATTTGTTTTAAAGGAGGAACCAGTAAAGGAAGATGCTGAAGGAATTCCAAGGGTGGCGTATGAAGACATTGGAGGTTTAGAGGAACAGGTAACAAAGATAAGGGAAATGATTGAGCTTCCAATGAGGCATCCAGAATTATTCCAGAAGCTAGGCATTAGCCCTCCAAAAGGAGTGCTGCTCTTTGGCCCTCCAGGAACAGGAAAAACCCTTTTAGCCAAAGCAGTTGCAAGTGAAACCAACGCCCACTTTATTTCAATAAATGCTCCAGCCGTTATGTCAAAGTATGTTGGGGAGGCAGAGGAAAGAATCAGGCAGATGTTCAAGGAAGCAGAGGATAATGCTCCAAGCATTATTTTTATTGATGAAATAGATGCAATTGCTCCAAAGAGAGAAGAAGTAATTGGAGAAGTAGAGAGAAGAGTTGTAGCTCAATTACTCGCAGCAATGGATGGAATGGAAGCAAGAGGCAACACCATTGTAATCGCTGCAACAAACAGGGTTAATTCTCTTGATGAAGCACTCAGAAGACCCGGAAGATTTGACAGGGAAGTAGAGATTGGTGTGCCTGACAAAAAAGGAAGAAAGGAAATACTCCAGATCCATACAAGAGGAATGCCTTTAGCAAAGGACGTTGATTTGGATCATTTTTCTTCCATTACCCATGGATTTGTGGGGGCGGATTTGGCTGCATTGGTGAAAGAATCAGCAATGAAGGCATTGAGAAGATATCTTCCAAAAATGAATCTCGAAGAGGAAACAATCCCTCCAGAAGTACTGGAAGCACTGGAAGTAAACAAAAAGGATTTCCTTGAAGCATTGAAAGAAGCCCAGCCTTCTGCCTTGAGAGAGGTAATGGTTGAAATCCCAAATGTAAAATGGAACGATATTGGAGCTTTAGAAGAAGTAAAGGAAGAATTGAAACAGGCAGTGGAATGGCCTTTAAAGAACCCCTCTGCATTCAAGAAGATGGGCATCAGGCCTCCGAGAGGGATTCTGTTGTACGGCCCTCCTGGCACAGGAAAGACAATGCTGGCAAAGGCAGTTGCAACTGAAAGCGAAGCAAACTTTATTTCAATTAAAGGTCCTGAATTAGTATCAATGTGGGTGGGTGAATCACTCCCTTATAATGAAGAATTGTTTGTTAAAAAAGAAAATGAATTCCTAAAAATGCCTATTGGAAAAATAGTTGAAGAAAAGAAAAAAGTAGAAGTAGTTTCTTTTGATGAAAAGGCAAAGAGTATTGTTTCAAAGATCGCTGATTATATAAAACATCCAATTAGGACAAATTTATTGGAAATCACTACTAAAACAGGAAGAAAAATAAGAGTAACAGATGACCATTCCTTGTTTACTTTAATAAATGGCGAAGTAAATCACGTTCCATTAAAGTATTTAAAAGAAGGAGAGAGCTACATCGTAATTCCAAAAAAATTGCCAGAAGTGAATTCAAGCCCTAAAGAGATAGATTTGATTGAGATTTTTAAGAATGAAAAAAATATTCTAGTAAAGGATGCAGGAAGCCTTCTGAAACCATTCATTAAAAAAATAGGTTACAAGAGCTTAGCAGAAATATTGAAGATAAAAAATAAGTATGCTTACGATATAACCGATAAAAATGTTTCAATTCCATTGCCCAAATTTTTATTGCTCGTAAAAAAATTTAATTTAAAGATTGACTTGAAGAGTCTGCGTTTAGGCGTTAGAGGAAGCAGGAATGCGTTGCCTTCGATAATCCCTTTAAGTAAAAATCTTACGAAGTTCATTGGTTTGTGGGTTGCAGAAGGGGATTACAACAATGAATTTGTTAGGATACACAACAAGAATCCAGAAATAGTGGCAGAACTGGATAGAATTTGTAAAAATCTAAAATTAAATTACACTAAAACAAAAACTTGTTTCATAATAAATTCAATGATTTTTAAGAAATTAATGGAAAAAGGAGTTGGTTTAAAGAAGGGAGCAAAAAACAAGAGAGCGCCAAAATTATTATTTACTCTGCCAAACAAATTAATAGCTGACTTCCTTAGAGGTTATTATTCTGGGGATGGAAGCATTTATGGAAACAGTCACAGATATGTAATTGAGGCTTCTACTGAAAGCAAGGGATTAGCTGATGATCTGCTCTACCTACTTTTAAGGTTTGGGATAGTCGCTTCCTGTTATGAGAAACGTGAATGGAATAATAACAAGACTTATAGAATTTTGTTTATGGGAGTAAAAAACTTTAGAGAATTCTCAAGGATAGGTTTTATTGATAAAAAAAGAAACCAAAAAATCAAAGCTTACATTAAAGCTAAGAAATGGGAGAGAAGTGACCAAATCCCGATTACTGGAAAGCTCTTATCATTTATCGAAGAAAACTTAAATTATTGGACTAATAATCTTACAATAGGCAAAGACAGACTAAAAAAATTGCTAAACGAAGTAGACCCAAAAAGAATAAAGTACTCTAAATTCTGGGAATTGGTTGAAGGGGACATGTACTTTGATTTAGTTAAAAAAATAAAAAGAATCCCTTATTCTGCTCCAGTTTATGATTTATCAATAAATCCAAGGCAGAATTTTTTAGGCGGCTTTGGAGGCATATTTGTTCATAATACAGAGCGGGGCATCAGGAAGGTATTCAGGAGAGCAAGACAGGTTTCTCCAGTAATTATTTTCTTTGATGAAATTGATTCTCTTGCTTCAACAAGGGGATCAGGCTTTGATTCAGGTGTAGGAGAAAGGACAGTAAACCAATTGCTCACTGAATTGGATGGAATTGAGGATTTAAAGGATGTAGTATTCATTGCTGCAACAAACCGCCCTGATTTGGTTGACCCAGGATTACTGAGGCCAGGAAGGATAGATAAACTCGTGAAGGTTTCAGCTCCTGATACAAGAGCAAGAAAAGAAATATTCAAGATTCATTTAAAGGGCGTTCCAATAGCAAAGGACGTAAACACTGAAGAGCTTGTAAAGAAAACAGAAGGATTCAGCGGAGCAGACATTGAGGGATTGGTGAGAGAGTCTGCATTGATAAGCTTGAAGGAAAACAAGCTTCAGGCAAAGGAGGTAACAATGAATCACTTTTTCCAGGCGCTGAATAAAATTCATGCTTCCATTTCAAAGGAAACAGAGGAAGCATATGATGGATTCAAGGACAAACACTCTGTATTTAAACCAAGTTACGTGGGATAAAAGCTAAAAGTTATTAATTAATTCATCCTTTTATTATTGATTTAAAATGGCTTTTGAGGGAACACTCATTGTATTTGAATTAATTACTTTATTTATGGCTATATGCATTGGAGTGCTCATTCTATACAATTACTATTTATCCGGCCAATTCAAGCTGCAGTATGGGACAAAGTATTTCCTTGTAGCAGTAATTCTTTTTGTATTAGCGGAAATCCTTAGTTTCTCAAGGGAAACCAATATGATTACAGTCCCGCAGGTAACTTACGAAATAGCGAATGAAGTGAATGAATTAGTTTTCTTTGTTTTCATTATTCTTGGATTAATAGTTGAAATGCGCGGATTGAGTGCTAAGACGTAATTAAAACCCGCCTCCAAGAAACCATAAAACTAATGGAATAAACATTATCCCCCACACCCCGGGATTCCATTTCATTACCTTTGCTCCGTCAAAAGGCCCGAATGGAATTAAATTGAATAAAGCCAGAAACAGATTAATGGTTATTCCATAACCTATAATCATTGAGGCAATCATTCCCTCTCCTAATAAAAGCGGAGCCGAAAAGTTAATTACAATTCCTATTCCAAGAAAACCAATAGCAACAATGATGTTGGTTAAAGGCCCTGCAGCAGAAATTATGCCCATTTCCCTGTTAAGGTTCGAGTAATCTTCTTCAAAGTAACCTTCACTCCATTCAACTGTTTCTTTCTTTCTCTTCCTCTTTTCTCCTACATATACTGCTCCCGGGGCAGCAAAAACGAATCCAAGAAACAATGCCATTCCAACAGCCAATAAAAGGAGGTTAGGCCAAGCCCTGAATCCAGCATAGTATCCAAACTTTCTTGCAACAGTTCTGTGAGCCAGTTCATGGAAGATGAATCCCGCCCCCACAACAATCAATGAAACAGGAAGGGAAATAAAAAAATCATTAAAATTTATTGGATAACCCATTGCAATTGCTCTTAAATTCAGTCTGCTCAGCATTAAAGCAAAAGCCAATCCGATTACAAACCACGCAATTATTAAATCCTTTAATTCCCTTTTCTCCACTTCAAAAACCCTTCATATTTAATTGCAACCAAAAGAATTATAAAAAAACTTCATTTCCTTAGATTCCCTTTTAACGTTAAATAGTTTATTTCGTCGTTAGACGTTGAAAAATTCTTTTAATTCTATTCCATTGGAGTTTTTTTATGATTAAGGAAAATAAAGCGCAAATTTCCGTGGAATTGATTATTCTTCTTGCAGCAGTAGTGGCAGTAGCATTAATACTGATTACGCAGCTGCAGAAGACAGGAACAAAGGGAACAAAGCTGATTGCAGAAAAGAGCGACAAGCTCTTTGATAAAATCAGTGACATAAAATGAAGGAAAAAAGCCAAGTGAGCCTGGAATATCTTGTGGTTTTTTCTGCCTTTCTTTCAGTCCTGTTGCTGTTCCTTCCACTCTACTCAAACCTCTACAACATTGCATTGTTTGCATTGGATGTAAAACAGGCAAAAACCTTTTCCCAGGATATTGATTTTGCTGTAAGGGAATTAACTGTTCTGGCAGAAGGTTCAGAAAAAACTCTCACCATAAAGCCATTGCTTGAATGGCAGATTGAATCAAAAGCAAACCAATTCCATGTAACAATTAAAAGCAAGGAACTGGAGAGAGAAGAAACAATTAAAACTTCCCTCAACTCAACCTTAATTCTATATCCAATTACAATAAACAAAGAAACAAGTCTGCAGCTGAAAAAAGAAAAAGGAATGGTTTCAGTGAAACACTATTAGCCTCACTCCATTCAATTCATTCCCTTCCCTTAAATAAAATCCATCCAAAACCAATTTGTTTTTGTATTCTCCATCTCCATTGACTTTAATCTTTTTTCCATTCACCTCAATTTCTCCTTTAAGGGAAGGAAAAACCAATTCAAAATCCTGCTTCATTTCTCCCTCAACAAATTTCCCTTCCTTTCCCCATACTTTTAGGAGGTCATGGCCCAACTGGGTTATGTATAAGATATTCTCTTCTTCCCTCTCCTCCTTCAATGGAATTGCTATTATCACACACAGAAGAATAATCAAACTAATCAGTGCTTCCAATGTAAACACATATCCTTTCTCTTTACCCACAAAACATCTCTCCAACCATTCCCTTTTCCGTCAAACCAATCTCGTTTCTGATTAAAACAAATCTCTTCAATACAATACAATCGCCTTCCTTTTTTTCCTTGAATAGCCCTTCCTTTCCTTCCTTTGTTTCAATAAACGCCTCTTTTACAAACTCATATCCTTTATTTGAATTTATTTTTTTAAGCAACCCATAATCCAATACATTTTCCTCAACTCTCTTTAACTCCGGATTGAAGTAGCATGAACCAATCAATGGATTTTCTTCATCTGAATTCTTTACAAGTGAATCAATCAGCATCATTCCATTCTTCCTTAATTGTTCTCTCCCCCCTTCCTTCACTTCCTCCTGCAATACAAAAAACATCAGGTAAACCATAAACAAAACTATCAGAAACGCGATCATCAAATCAAATGAAAAAACACTTCCCCTACTCATTTTTTTTCCTGTAATGCTCATTTACTTCAACCTTTAATTTTGTTTCCTTTCCTTCCTCCAGGCTCAGCTCTGAAGGAATAACGAATGCTTCAAACGTCTTTTCCTTCACCTTGCTCTTCACTTTATTTTCTTCCACAAAACAATTCACTTTCACTTCATTCAGTTTTCCTCCGCTGTTAGCATAAATTGAATTCACCAATAAAGAACAATTCAATGCATCCGTCTCTGCCTTAATTGAATCCCCTAACTCTCCTATTTTTTCTCCCTGCTCCATTAATCCTGAAGCAAACAATCCAATGACTGAAATAAATACAGTAAACGCAATCATTGAATCAATTGAAGCAATCCCCCTCTCCATTAAACCACCTTTAAAGCCACGGTTTTCTTACTGTAGTCAACCGGAATAAAAAATAATTGAGTTACAGAAGGCAATTCTATCAAGGCAAAGACGCCTTTCTTCTTCATCAATCCGCCGGTAAAACTCACTTCAACCAAATAAATCTTTTCATCCAGGGTAAACACAATCAATTTAACTATTTCATTCAAATCCTTTTCTTCAACCTTCTTTCCTTCCTTTAATTCAATTTTGTAACTGCTTAAATTATTTTTAAGAAAAAAACTTATTCTTGGTTTTTCCTGAAATCTTTCCTCAATCTTCTGAAAGAAATTCATTAACTCCTTGTTTATTTTTCCTTTCAGTTTTTCTTCCTCTGTATCCCCCTTTATCACTTCCTCCTTTACTGTCCTCTCAATCAATGAGTCAATTGCTGTTTCCAATTGATTTCTGTAAAAACTGCTTTTCTCTATCTCTAATGCAATCTCTTCTCCCTTCATTAACTCTTTCCTGCTTTCAGCATGATAAGAATCAAGAGAAAGAAGATTAAACAGAAAAATAACTACAAGCAGAAAAGAAACCATTCCCTTTGAATTCACTTTAAAACCAACTCTCTGTTCCTAAAAAAGAAAGAGAAAAAAAAGGATTAAAAGGATTTTTCTTCGACTATCGACGTTTAATTTCAGGGAAAAGCGCTTTATTTTGCTTTTTCTTTCCCACAAGATAGCCAAAAACTATTGCAATGCATACAGCTGCCACTAAAAACAAGACTAACTGACTAAAATCAATTGGAGAATAAACAACTGTAATTCTCTTGTCTTTATCAGAAGTAATCTCTCCTTCTTCAGAAGGCAATGTTTCTCCTTTAACAGGAACACTGACTGTTTTTGATTCTTTTAATGGAACATTTAATCCTCCTAATTCTGAATCCGTATAATATCCAGCTGAAGCCCCTGTATAAAAGGAAAAAGAAATGAATACATACATTACAGCCATCAATGCAATAGCACTCACCCCAATCAATATTATTACATTGGTTTGAACTGGTTCAAGTAAATTCTTTCCCTTCCTTGTTAAAGAATAGTACTTCCATTTTCTTCCCTCATCATTCTGTTCAACAATATCTGATTGAATTAAGGTATCAAGATGCTGTTTTATGGTCGGGGAAGCCATTTGGAGTTTTGCTGATAACTCTGAAAGAGTGTGGTTTCTTTCCTTCAATAACTTCAGTATATTTATCCTGGTGTTGGAAGAAAGCGCCTTGAATTCATTTACTGTGAGAGTTATTTCAGCCATAAAAAATCATTTCATTTAAATCAAGAAAAAAATTATTAAAAGGATAAGGGAAATCTTCTTGAAGGCAAACCCCAATGCCGCCATTATTAAAGTTTCCATCAATTTCTTTAAATAGTTTTCAGTTTAATTAGGCAAAAGCTTTTAAAATAAGGAATAACCAATTTTATCTGGTAATTGCAAATGCAGTCTTTAACGAAAATCAGTTGGAAAATAAACCTTCTTTCCTTTCCATTCACTATTGCAAGGCTTGTTCCGTACATTTTTTTCGGCATATTCTCGGTAATGGTTTTCTTTGTTTTCTCTTTTGCTGCATCCCTTTTCCCTTTTCCTATAAAGGAACTCATTTACCTTGCCCAATTCATTGTATTCCTTGATTATTGGATAATGTTCAGAAAAAACGTGATTTATCCTTTAAGGGCCTCCCATATCGCTATAATCACTGAAATACTTAAGGGAGAGAAAGGGGCTTCAGTCCAGACAAGGGAACAACTAAGCAGAGGCCTCTGGAGAGTGAAAGAGAAATTCGGTTCCCTGACAAAACTAAGAAAATTCGAGAGAAGGATTGAATTAATCGAGAAAAAGATCCTTGAAAAAGTTTATTGGTTACAGCTCATTCCAAACCTTCTTTCCTCAATAAATGAATTACTTCTCTCTTACATACTCTTCAATAATGACTTTGATTTAATGGCTTCAACAAGGGACGGCCTAATTCTTTTACAGCAAAAAAACAGGCAAATCGTGTTCAAGAGCACAGTAATAGTTGTTATTTCACTGCTTTTATTATTCATTGCTACTGTAGCGGCCTTCTTCCTTCTCCCTTTAATTTCCCCATTCTTCCGGTCCTTGGATCCAGTATTCCTTTTTCCCTCATTACTTGTATTCTGGCTGATAGTCTATGAATATTTTTCTCCTTTTCTTTTAGTTAAACGAGTCTTAACTTTCCTTGACACAGTAAAGGATGACTCTCCCTCAAAGACTACCAGGAATTACTTGGAGGGGGTTTCCCCTGAATTCAATCTTGTTTCCTCTGAAGCAAGGACCTTTTTCCCCATAAAGAGCGTTTCAAATAGAAACCTAATAAAGTACTTTGAATTGGAAAGAGAAAAAGAATTGGAAAAAGAACAAACAGAAAAAGCAAAAGAAATAAAGAAAGCAATTCCAATGGAAAAACTGATAAATAAATTCAAGGAAGAAGCAAAAAAGACAAGAGACATAGAGTTCAGGGAAGAAGTAAGATCCAGAAGCATTCAAGAAATTCTTGCCCCAAAAATAGAGAAAATGCGGAGAGCAATGGAGGCATCCCTTGAAAAACCAAAGCAGGAACTCTCAGAAGAAGAAAAGATAAAAATAAAGACCTTCAGGATAATAGACCGCCTCTTGGATCAATTAATTCAGGGTTTAGGCAGCGACAAAAAAATAGAGGTCAGAGACATAAAGAAAAAAGAAAGGGGCTGGAAGGCAATGGCAAAAGTCGACACCTATTTATTTGAATTCGGTTTAGACGAGGACGGCAGAGTCCTTTCCTTCACCGAAATATTAGAAAGAAAAAACTAATGCCCCAGTAAACAATTTCTTTTAAAACCTCTTTTCCCATTACTCTTTTTTATGAAGCAAAACCTTTTCTTTGGTTCAAAAAAACTGAATGAATTATTTAAGGATGAAAGGTTTCTCTATAATGAATACATTCCTGAAAGGCTTCCTCACCGGGAAAAGGAAATAAATTCGCTTGTCTTTGCATTGAATCCCCTTGCAAAAGGCAGGAAGGCAATAAATACAGTTCTTTTAGGCAAAACAGGCACAGGAAAAACAGTTACAACCAAATACGTTTTAAAGGAATTAGAGGAATTCACTGATAGAGCAAAGAGCCATTACATTAACTGCTTTGAATTCAATTCCCGTGCAGCAATCCTTGCAGAAGTAACTAATTTCCTTGGATTTCCTGTTCCAAGAAGAGGTTTAGCTGTAGATGAAGTCTACTCCAAGCTATTAAGTGCATTGAAAAGGATTGACTTCACTCCAATAATTGTATTGGATGAAATCGATCAATTAATGCATGGAAATGAATCAAAAATCCTTTATGACTTGCTCAGGGTAATTGAATTCGAGAAAAAATTCATTGCCATAATATTGATTTCCAATAACTTTGAATTCACTGCTGGACTGGATGCAAGAGTGAAAAGCAGTCTGGCAGAACAAACCATTACATTTGAAAGCTATTCCCCAATACAGCTAAAAGACATTCTCAATGAAAGAATCCAACAATCCTTTCTTCCGGGAAAAGTAGAAAAAGAAGCAGTGAATGTTGCTGCAGCACACGCGGCAAGACTTGGGGGAGATGCAAGGATTGCAATTGAATGTTTATTGAAGGGAGGAAGAATAGCAGAAAAAGGAAATGCAGCAAAACTCCAGGTAACACACTTAAAAGAGGCCTTTGAATTAGTGGACAGGACTCCATTCCACAAGGCAACCCCTTTCCTTAAAGGACCAGAAAAAGAATTGCTTAAGGTATTAGTAAAAAATACGCCGATTAATTCAGGAAACTTTTTTGCCCAATACAAGAAAACCTCCTCCAAACCCCTAAGCTTAAGGCAGTTCAGAAACATCATAAATGAATTAGAGAAAAAGAAATTAATTGAAGTAAAGCCAGTGGAAAAGGGCTTGAGAGGAAAGAGCAGAATGATTTCACTGAAAGCAGAAAAGGAACTGCTTGAAAAAGAGTTAAATTTAATATAATTGCTTTCCAAATACTTTAGTTGGAGGGATTTTTTAATGGCAAAAAAGAAAATAATGAATGCTGCAAGAGTTAAACCAAGAATGGATTCAATTCCAGATGAGGAAATGGCTTTCAGGCTGGTAAAGCTTTACTTTGAAGAAATCGCCAGACTTGGATTTAAAAGAAAGCTTGACTTGGATGCAATCATTAATGCATACTTTTACGCTCTAAGCAGGCTTGGAAGAAAAGAAATAGAGATGAAAGTAATAAAGGAAAAAGTCCTGAAAGAAGAATCAGAACTGGAAAGAGAAACAAAGGAACAGCTTTTCCCAAACCCGGAAGAAGAAAGCTCAACGGCCTAAAATAACTACAATTCCAATTCCAAAACACTTACTTTATTCTCTAGTCCAAATTTATCTAAAGTATTCTGGTTAACTTCCCCGATTACTCCCTTTCTTTCCCCTGAATTAATTAATGCAGTCCTTCCATCTACAAGGAATGGAACCACTGCTTCCTTCAATGAATACTTTAATCCCAGATTCAATGCAATTGCCTCCAGCACTGACTTCATTTCATTGAAGTTTGCTTTTGAATGCGACATCACAATACAAAGCTTATTCTTTTCCTTTACCCCTGTTTCAGTTCCTTTACTCAATTCAACTGTCTTCCCTACCTCAAATATTCTCTGAGGATAGGAGTAAAGCTTATTCCTGCCCAAAAAATTCAGTAATTCAGGAATAATGCTCAACCTGAACACTTCCCAATTAGATGAAATTGGATTAGCGATTTCCACAAACTCAGCATTCCTTAAATTCATTTTTTCTTCTTGAATCTCCTTTGAACTAAGATTAAAGGTAATTACTTCCTGCAACCCAAAACCAATGCATAACTCCCTCACTTCCTCTAATTTCTTTTCTTCCTCTAATCCCTTTCCAACAGTAAACAGTTTCACTTTCTCTGGAATCATTTTATTGTAATCAAATGCAACAGCAATATCCTCTATTACATCCATTGGATGAATGATATCCATTCTATAATCAGGGTAACTCACTTCAATCTTGTTTCCCTTTACTTTTCCATTCATTCTCTTTTTCTCTAAAAGCTTTACTGCTTCCTTTGCCTTTAAATTCATTCCCAATACAGAATTCACTTCCCTTAAATCAATAACAATCTTTTTTTCTCCAAAAACAGGCGAAGTTAACTTCTTTTTCCCGTAATTAAGTTCCACGCTTTCTATGCTTCCCCCTCTATCAGCCAGAGCCATGCAAACAACCTTTAATGCCGTATCAATTAATTCCTGATTGAATCCAGTCACATCAACAAACAAATTTTTGGTGGTAGTGGTTACTTTTCCTGAACCCTCTGAATTAATTATTGGGGGCATTGAAAGCACTTCATTCCCTGAATCAACAAGCAAAGGAAATTCCTCAAATTTCTCTATTAAGTTTCCATAATCCTTTCCCTTTGGATGCTTCAATAGAATTTCCCTTAAACTCATTCTTTCACTGAAACCCAAGGGAACAAATTCCATAGAAGCAGGAGCAGCATAATACCTTACATTTCCTTTCACTTTATCCAAATCAAACAATCCAATTGCAATCTCTTTTCTTTTCCTTCCAAAATTTTCACAAATCTTTTCCTGCAATTGAATCAACTGAACAATGAATTCCTCTGTTACCTTCACTCCCTTTACTACTGCATAAGCTCCTTTCGGGCGGATGTCCTTCAGCTTAGAATCAATTAATGCCTTTCTCCCGCTCTTCTTCACTTTATATTTTGGAAGCCCTTTCTCTATTCCATACTGTCCCTTTAATTCCCTTGCAATTCCCTCGGTTGACCATAAATCCGCTCTATTTGTATCCTTTAAATCCACTTTAATTGAATCCTCTTCAACTGCATCCACTTCCCCTTTAACGAAAAATAATCCTTCCTTTAATTCCTTTAAGGAAAAATTCTTTTTCATTAATTTATTGAAGTCCTTTAATGAAATCTCTATTGTCGGCATTCATTCCACCATTTTTTGTTTCCTCAACCAATCAATGTTGGTAGTAAACAATTCCCTCACATCCTTTATCCCTAACTTAAACATCGCTAGCCTGTCAGCTCCAATCCCCCAAGCAAGAGCTCTTCCTTTAATTCCCAGATTCTCAGTAATTTCTGGGCGGAAAATTCCAGCTCCTCCAAATTCAATCCAGCCCATTTCAGGATGCAGTGCATTCAGCTGAACTGATGGCTCAGTAAACGGATAATAATCAGGAATGAATTCCACTTTCTTTGCTCCAGTTATTTCTTCAGCAAATCCTTTCAGTAAACCCAATAAATGCCTAAAATTCATTGATTCATCCACAACAAATCCTTCCAATTGATTGAATTCAATTAAATGGCTTGCATCCACTACATCCGGCCTGAAACACCTTGCAATACAGAAGTATTTTCCCGGAAGCCCTACTCCTTCCACTAACTGCCTTGCTGAATGAGCTGTTCCATGTGCTGCAGGCATCACTCTCCTTGCAATTGCCTCACTCCATTCGTATCTCCATCCCTTGCTTTTCGTGTTTCCTCCGTTCTCATGTGCTGCCTTTATCCTTGAAACAATTTTTTTGTCCGGAAGTTCTCCAGTTTTAGGATTCTTTAATTGGTATGTCTGAGTCCAGTCCCTTGCAGGATGGTTTTGAGGCTGAAACAATACATCAAAGTTATAGAATTCCTGCACAATCAATGGATTCTTCATTTCCCTGAATCCTAATTCAATCAGTCTCTGCTTTATTTCCTTCAAAAACTTAAGATAGGGATGCCTTTTTCCTGGAAAGATTGCGGCAACTGGTTCCTGAATATTGTATTTTCTCTCTCCTGCTTTCCCCATTAACTCCTTTCCTTTTATTCCTTCCCCTGTAATAGAAATAAATTCACTTCCCTTCTCTTTCACTTTAATAAAATTCATTCTCTTCTGCAATTCCCCCAGCACTTTCTTTTCTTCTTCTCTCAATCCCTCTTCCTCTACTTCCTTCTCTCCGATTTTCTTAATTAATTCCTCTTCCTTCCCCCCCTCTTTTAACGCACTCAATCCCTTTTCGCTTATCTTTACCTCTAATTCCTTTTCCTTTCTTATTCCAATCCATTCTTTTCTCTTTGCCTGTCCTAAAGCAATACTCAACTCGTTTTTCGGAATTCCCTTTAATTCACTCAGCTTCCTCCATTCCCCTCCACTTAATTCCTGAATTAATTTCCTTTCAATCATTCCTTCCCCTAAAACCTTTAATCCTTCCTTTCCCAATTCAATTATCCTGCTCTTCTTTATTCTTGCCTTCCCCAACCCTTTCTCACTCAGCCACTGGATTGCCCTTCTGCTTGAATCCAACTCAATTCCCGCTAATTCACTCAATTCCTCTGAACTCAGTTCCCTTCCAGCGGAAGCTAATGCTGAAAGCGCTTTCCTCTCAATTCCACTCAATTCCGAAACAATCTTCTCCAACTGCATTGAAAAAACCAATTAATTTAATTTCCTTCCCTTATTTTTAGTTATTATTACTATGAGGAAAAACATAAATAAATACGTAATGGATTCAGCGGTAATCCTGAATAACTTTAATTTCTCCTTCAAGCAGGGAGAACTCTACCTTACCACTAACTCAGTCCTTGATGAAATGATTGACTTAAGAAGCAGGCAGTTGGTAGAAGTTGGCTTAAAGGAAGGATTCATTGAAATAAAAGAACCCTCCAAAAAATCACTTGAATTAATCGAAAAAGCCGCAAGAGAATTAGGAATAGAAAGAAGGCTGGCCCCAACAGACAAATCCATTCTCGCTCTCGCTTTAGAATTAAACCTTCCACTGCTCTCTGACGACTACCAAATCCAAAAAGTCTGCATCAAACTAGGCCTAAAATACGATTCAGTCTTCAGGGAAAAAATAGAGAAATAATTTAATTTCCTTCCTCTTTAAATTTCTCTTTTAAAATTACATTCTCAAATATGCTTTCAATGTTTTTTTTTCCTTTTGAAACATCTTCTCTGTAACCAATTATTGTAAAACTCGTTGCATTGCCTCTTTTTAATGCACCCAATATCTGAGTGGGCCTTTTTACATCAGCATAGCTGAAAAAAATATAGTCGGCCCTTTCCACTAATTCCAGCCGTGGCTGTCTCATTCTTCTTTCAATGCTTGGCAAAAGTTTTTTAGCCTTATTATCATAAAAAATTTCTTCTCCAAAACTTGAGATTTCAAAGAAACTATTGATTTTATTTTCCTTTAAAAGCTTCATTAAAAACAAACCATACTCCCTGCTTCCTGCCCCCTGAGGGCAAATAAAAACAACCCTTATTTTTTTATTAGGATTTTTTGGATGGAAAGTTCTTTTCCTTCTAAGAAATAAAAAAGGTTTTCCAGGGTGTCCCACTTTGGCTTTGGCAGTTTTTCCTTTTCCCCATTTTCTCATTCTCTCATCCCTTTAGCATTATCTTCACTACGTCCCCGTCTTTTAATTCATGGTCTTTTCCGATTTTTTGCCCGCTCCTGCAGTCAATTGCTCCAATGAATCTGTCAACGAAATCAGTGTGAATCTTTTCAGCTAACTCAATTGCAGTGGAGCCCCTCCTTACAAGAAATGCATCTGGAAGGACTGCTCCTGTTCCAGAAGTCCATTTATGCTGGTCCTGAACAGGATAAACTGCAATTAAATCCAGTAACTCAAATGCAGTCTTATTAATTATTTCCTGGACGCCAGTTCCTTCATTCTTCTCCAATACATTGCTTCTGATAAACTCCAATGCCTTTGCCTGTTTTTCCGGAATGTCTTCCTTCAATAACTTGAATTCCTTCTCTCCAGGAACATAATCAATTATTCCTGCCTTTGCTGCCTTTCTCAAAGCCAGCTCGCTTTCTGCACTGCATCCAAAAATCCTGTAATCAGGAAAGTCTTTTCGTAATTTCTTTAAATTCTCTTCTGCTCCTTCTACATCAATTTTATTCGCAGCAATAATTATTGGCTTGCTTTTTGCCCTGATTTTTTCACTGAACTCCAGTAATTCCTCTTCACTCCATGAATCAGGCTTCAAAGAAAAACCTTCTCTCTTCACTACTTGTTTTACTTCTTCCTCATTAATCCCTAATCCAGTTAAATTTTTTGTTAATCCCTCATAAGGGCCTTTGGAATCAATTGCTGCCTGCTTGCTTGTCTTCCCCCAGTTTTTTGTCAGAATTCCCTTAATCCAGTAAGCAATTTCTTTCTCCAGGAATTTAATGCTTTCTCCCGGATCATAGGAACCTTTTGCAACAGGATTGCCTTCTGCATCCACGCTGCCACTTGCATCAATTACATGAATCAATGCCTGTGCCTGCATTAAGTCATTGAGAAACTGATTTCCTAATCCTTTTCCTTTATGCGCTTCCGGAACCAATCCAGCTACATCCAGCAAAGCAATCGGAATAAGCCTCACTCCATTAACGCATTTACTGTTTACTGGATTGCATTCCTTTCCGAATTCCAGATGAGGGCATTTAACCTTTACATAGGTCGTGCCTTGATTTGGCTTAATGGTTACAAAAGGCCTGTTGGAAATCTCTGCTTCAACCAGAGTTGAAGCACAAAAGAAAGTGGTTTTTCCTGTATTGGTTCCGCCTACTACTCCAATCAACATTCTGAATCAATTAAATTATTATGCCTTAGTGCTTTAATATATTTATTATGCCTTCAGAGCTCTGGACTGAAAAATACTCCCCCAAAAATTTAACTGAATTCATTGGGAACACGGATTTAGTGGAAAAGGTTATTGTCTGGAGCAGGGAATGGAAGCAGGGAAAAAAGAAAAAACCACTGCTTTTCTTTGGCCCTACAGGAATTGGAAAAACAGCACTGGCTTACCTGATTGCAAGAATTAATTCCTGGGGCATTTTTGAATTAAATGCATCTGATTCCAGAACAAAGGAAATAATCGAAAAAGTAGCAGGAGCTGCTGCCTTTAATGCAAGCTTTTCAGGGGAATTAAGACTTGTTCTGTTAGATGAAGTTGATGGATTACAGAGACAGGATAGAGGCGGGGTAGGAGCAATCACTGGAATAATAAGGGAATCCAACAACCCGATAATCCTTACAGCAAACGATATCTATGCTGACAGGAAACTCCTTCCACTAAGAAGTTATTGTGAGTTGGTGCAGTTCAAACGCATTAATTATCTTTCAATAGCCAAAAGACTGAGAGAAATCCTGGAAGAAGAAAAAATTGAATTTGATCCGGAAGCAGTAACTCTGTTGGCAAAAAACTCTAAAGGAGATTTCAGGAGCGTGTTAATTGATTTACAAACGCTTTCCTTGAAAGGAAGAATTGAAATAAAAGACGTGGAAGAATTAGGGGGAAGGGAGAGAGAGGAAGACGTCTTTAAGATCCTCAGGAAAATCTTTACTGCAAATAATTTTGCTGATGCAAGGAATGCAAGGTTTGCTTCAGACCTTTCAACTGAATTGCTTGAGAGATGGATCGAGGAAAACATTCCAAGGCATTTCACTTTTCCTGAAGATACAGCAAATGCATTTGAAAGATTAAGCAGGGCAGATGTATTCAATGGAAGAATAATGAAGAGACAGCATTACGGTTTTTTGAGGTATTCTTCTGATTTAATGACTGCAGGAGTCAGCCTTTCAAGAAAAAAAGATTATCCCGGATTTGTAATGTACCAGTTCCCTAAACTTCTTTCAATGCTAAGCAGGAGTGCTTCAACCAGGAGAATGAGAAAGGAATTAGCAGAAAAACTGAGTGAAAAAATTCATTCTTCCTCCAGAGAAATCCTTGCAGAAGATTTTCCTTTCCTGAAAATTATCTTACAGAACAATAAAGAATTCTTAATCCAGTTTTCTGCCCAGTTCGATTTAAGCATAGAAGAAATCGCTTTTCTGATTGGCTCAAAGGCAGAAACAAAAAAGGTAAAGGAAATCCATGAAAAAGCAATTGAAGAAAAAAAGAAAATGATTGTTTCAAAAAGACGCCCATTAGAAGGTTTAGAAGAATATATGGTAAAGAGAATTGAGGAAAAAGGACAGGGAGTAGAAAAAAAAGAGGAAAAAGAACCAATGCAAACCTCTTTGGATTCTTATTTTAGTTGATTACTCGAATTCTGTTTCCAGTTCCTCTGGTTTTTCTGATTTTCTTATTGATGAATGACTTATGACGTAATCAGTTATTTTTTCGTTTATTTTCCTTCTTTTAACGTAAAGAATTAATGCAATCACTAATACTCCTGCCAGTAATCCCATAATCACATTTGTCTGAACAAGGTATCTAACGAATTTCGCAGTATCTATTGGAGGAGCAATGTTTTTTTCCAGAGAATAACTCAATGAAATAAAATTGTCGCTCTTATATCCCTGCCAAGTTATTTCATGATCAGAAACTATTGCGTCGGGTTTAATGTTTCCAATCAATTCAGCCTTTAACGGAATAAAGAATGTAATGGTAGTGTTTGCAGGAATGATTGTTGTTCCGCCCTGTTGGAATTTACTGAATTTTTTTGGGTCAATATTCCACTTAATTAATCTAGTGGTTTGAACTGCCTCTTTTTTGAAGACAGAATCACTTAATGCATAGCTTATCCTGATATAGCTGTTGCTGACTCCCTCTTCAATAAATGAAACAGAAGCTCCAGTGACTTCTTCATCACTTCCAATGCGAGTAAAGATATTGTTATCATACGCATTCCATACAATCAAGCTTGAACCATTATCTGTGTTTATCTGCTTGAATTCATCTAATTCTCTTTGATTCCTGAAATCAAGGGAATATCTTTCAGTTATTCCAGCAAAACCGTCTTCCTTTACTGTAATCTCTATTTCCAGCCGCTTTATTTCTGGAGGGCTTAATGGTTTTTCAGTGAAGTAAGAAATGTTTGGGGTAATACTGCTAACATATCCATTGAATTCAATCCTGTTTTCCTCTATTAATGCGTCAGGACTTACTTCCTCTAATACCTCTGATTTCCTTGGAAGAAAAAAAATCAGATTGGTATCAGAGGGAATTAAAAAAACTTCATCCACGTAAAATAAGGGAAATTTTTCCAGGTTAATGCTCCAATTGATTTTGTCTGTCCTTTCTTTCTTCAAAAAAACTTCTTCGATGTAATAAGAAATTCTCAGGAACTTTTCTTCCCCTTTTTCTTCAAAGAAGATTCCAATTTTGCTTGCTTCCGCATTCGTTGAACCTGTATGAAAGAAGATTTCTTCATTAAATGTATTCCATGCATTAATATTGTTTCCGTTCTTTTTTGCTTCTTCCCTGAATGCATTTAATTCCTCTGTTCCATTGAAATCAAGAAAGTATTGCTCTGTTATTGCTGCGTTCCCTGAATCAGTCAATTGAATTTCAATCCTTTCCCCTCTTATGTTGGCTGCACTAACCAGAGAAGAAAAAAACAATGCAAAGAACAAAACCATAAAAATTTTTTTCATTTTTCCCACTCTTTCCAATCCAGATATATTATTCATCATTAATCTATTAATTGTTATAGTTTTTTTCTCTCTAAAACTTTTCGGATAGGCAGATTTATATTCTTGGGATCCCTATTATAGTATGATTTTATTCAAAATCGCTTTCTGGGGAAACCTATGGTCAAGATTCACTTTCTGGGGCACTCTTCTTTTAAGTTGGTTTACCCTCACACGTCAATCCTTATTGACCCATTCATTAACAATACCTGTATTGAACCAAGTTTTAAGAGATTGATTGATTCTCCAGTGAAAGAAAATGAATTGAATGATGTAAGTTTAATTCTTGTTTCTCACGAACACTTTGATCACTTCGATAAAAAAGCAATTGAATCAATTGCACAAAAAAACAATTCAGTAGTAGTAGGCCATGAAAGTGTTTTGCAAAAACTTAAACTCCACAAGAGATTTCTCTGTCCAATAACAATAGGACAAAAGATTGAGTTAAGGAAACTAGCAATAGAAGGAATCACTGCCCACCATCCCAACTCCTTTTTTCCTATAGGGTTTTTAATTGATTCAGGAAAAGAAAAAATTTATCACGCAGGAGACACTGACTTAATAGATGAGTTCGATGAAATAAAGGCAGACATTGCATTACTACCTATTGGGGGAACGTATACAATGGATTTAGTTGACGGAGTAAAGGCAACAAAATCAATGAAACCAAAGATCGTAATCCCAATGCACTACAATACCTTTTCAATGATTAAAGCAGATGCACTTGAATTCAAGCACAAAATAGAAAAAAGCCTGCTTGAAACAAAACCAGTAATCCTAAAACCAGGCGAATCCTTTCACTATTAATCCACAATTATTTTCTCTGCTTCCTTTAACTGTTTTAAATCAGATACATCAGAATAACCCGCACTCAACGGAATCCATGAAACCCTTCCCTTTCCAATCAATAACTTGATTGAATCAGTTATTTCATATTCCTTTCTTGAACTCAAGGGAGTTTTTTCTATTGCCTCAAATATCTTTGAAGAAAACTTATAGATCCCCGCATTAACCAACCTGGAAGTAGTTTCTCCTTTTTCTGGCTTTTCAATTACTCCTTTCACCATATTAGCTTCAACTTTCAGCACCCCAAAATTCCAGGGATCATGAACTTTTCTTCCAACCAATACTGCATCAAAACCCCTTACTTTCTTCAAATCATCAATTATGTGGTGTTCAAAGTAAACATCCCCATTCACCTGAATGAAGTCCTTTCCATTCACGAAATCCTTTGCCTTATAAACTGCATTGGCTGTTCCAATAGGTTTTTCCTGAACAAAGTATTCAATCTTGGTTCCCTTGAAAAAATTTCCAAAGCGATTCATTATCTTTTCTTTTTTATATCCAACCACGATTCCTATTTTCCTTATTCCTGCCTTCTTCAAGTTCTCCATGCTTCTTTCAAGCAAACTCTTTCCTTTAACCTCTATCATTGCCTTGGGAATTTCATCAGTCAGAGGCCTCATCCTCAAGCCTTTTCCTGCAGCAAGAATCACTCCATTCATTTCATTCACTAATAAATTTCTACATTAAAAAAATTAATGGTTATATCAAAGGACAAAGATATAGAAACAAAATTTGTCCTTTGATAGCTATCAAAAGACATTAGTTATGAAACTTTTTTAATGTCTTTTGATATTATTTCTTACCTCTCTTTTCCATTGCCTTCCAGACTCTTTCCTTTGCTATTTCCATTGCTGCCTCTCTTGGAGGAATCACTTCCTTCTCTGATTTCTTCAGCATTAATTCTGTATTCTTGGTGATTTTTTCTTCTATGGGTTCATATATTTCTTTTGGTTTTCCTCCGTTGTATTCAACCCAAGAACTAATCACTCCTCCGGCATTAGCCACAAAATCAGGAATAACCACTACATCATTCTTGAATAACATTCTTTCCCCTCTTAGAGTGACAGGAATGTTTGCTCCCTGCACAATCAATTTCGCTTTCACGTCATTTGCATTCTGGCTTGTAATTACATTCGGGATTGCTGCAGGAATATATACATCCACCTCCAGGCTTATCTGTCTTGCGTCATCCATTCTTTCTGCTCCGTCAAACATTGTAATTGTCCCGCTCTTTTCCCTGAACTTCACTAACTCCTCTATTTCAATTCCATCCTTGTTGTAAATGCATCCAGTGATATCTGAAACAGAAATCATCTTGAATCCCTTTTCAACCAAAAACTTTGCAGCAAAGTAACCCACATTTCCAAAACCCTGCACTGCAAATGTTGCGCCTTTTGGATTCAATTCAATATGCTTTGCTCCAACAAGCGTTGCATACATTACACCTAATCCGGTTGAACCCAATTCATGAGGAATTCCTCCAATCTCTTCAGGTTTTCCTGTACAGCTCTTCATTGAACCATTGGTTTCAGCAAAGACCTTCATTTCCTTTTCAGTTATATTCATGTCCGGAGCCGAACAATAAATGTCAGGAGAGACAATCTTCAATGCCCTAGCATAGCCTGCCACTACCATGTGCTTTTCTGCCATTGAAAGATTTCTGGGGTTAGCAATAATTCCTCCTTTGGCTCCGCCAAAAGGCAGTCCAGCCATTGCGCACTTCCAAGTCATTGTTCTAGCAAGCTTTGCCACTTCATTCAGTGTAACATTCGGAGTCATCCTGATTCCGCCTTTTCCAACCCCCAAGGCAGTATTATCTATTACAACAAATCCATGCATTGAACTGCTTGGATCATGCACTTCAACAACCTTTTCAGGCCCAAACTCATCGAATTCAACCATTTCATTCCGCCTCCCTAACTACAACCAAACAGGAAAAAAATATAAACCAATTACTCTCCAGTGCTTTAAAAATCCTATAACTCTATTTCCATTAAGTCCTCTCCCACAATTGATTCAGGAAACACCTGTCCTGCTTCAATTCCGAATTTGTCTTTTTCCTTGTGCCTTGGGCTTAAATGAAATAAAATTAATTTCTTTACCCTTCCTTTCTCTGCAATCCTTGCTGCATCCATTGCAGTTGAATGAAATGTTTCCTTTGCTCTGGATTTCATTGAATCCAAAAAAGAGGCTTCATGAAAGAGCACATCAGATTCTTCAATGAATTTAATTGCATTATTGGTTGGAGAGGTATCAAAGATAATTGAAATCTTTCTTCCCTTCCTTTTGCTTTTTTCATCCAATACTTCTTCAGGTTTAACCTTTTTTCCCTTGAAATTAACTGCCTTTCCTTTCTGCAGCTGGCCCCATAAAGGCCCTTCAGGAATCCCTAAAGCTTTAGCTTTTTCTTTAAGGAATCTTCCGCTTGAATCCTTTTCCCTGAACACATAACCAAAACAAGGAACCTCATGATTCAGCTTAAAAGCATGTACAGTGAATTCCTCTTCATCCCATATTTTTCCCTGTTTTACTTCCATTGCATCCAATGCAAATCCCACTCTCAAAAAACTCAGTTCCACTGCCTTCCTTACAATTGCCTTCACTCCTTTTGGACCAAAAATTTTTAGCGGCACTTCTCTCTGATGAAGTGTCATTGTTGCAAGCAATCCAGGCAAACCCAATAAATGGTCTCCGTGAAAGTGGCTGATAAAGATTGCGGCAATCTTCATGTAGCTAACCTTTCCTTTCATCATCTGTCTCTGGGTTCCCTCAGGACAGTCAAACAAGTAATTCAGTCCATGAAAATTAATGTTAACACTGCTGAAGTTCCTGTCCTTTGTAGGAGTACTGCTCGAAGTTCCAAGTAAAGTTATCTTCATTTTTCTATCCGCCTAACATAAATTTAATTATTCTTTTAGAAATATCTGATACTAATTTATTTTTAATAAATTCTTCTTCGCTGATATTAAACTTAATAAATTTTTTCTTACCTTTCTCGTATTCTGTTTTCAATTGTCTTATTTTTCCTGGTGAGATATCATAAACTCGTAGACTTGATGAAGTCGACCTTTTTAGTTTCCCTCTAGAACCATCTGCAACAGGCCCTAATCCTCCTTCATAGCCCGGTTTTACAATAAAAAGAAAAGGCCTTTCAAAGTCTTCTTTTTTAGCCGGACGCTTAAGCTCTTTTCCTTTCAGGATAGCTATTGGTCTAGGCTCTTTCGTTTCTAAAGTATAGTCAATCGCTCCTTTAACAATATTCTTTACACGCATACTCAGTTCCTTGAAAGAGCCATTTCTTTCTTTTTCTCCAAAAAAGTAAACGGGCGCTTGAAAATTCCTTCTGATTTTAGGTTTGTCTTTATTATTCATTATTACGTGAATCCCGAAGTCAGATCTTTTCCTCGCCATTTCTTCTCTTAATTCACGAATTGTTCTAACATTTTTTCCTTTCATATTTTTTCCTTATTAATTTCCTTACCAAATCCCAAGAGATATAAATACTTCCAAAGAATTATATTATTATAGATTTGCTATAAATTCTCTCTATTCAGTTTAGGGGATTACTCATGACTAAAAAAGCAAAGGAATCCAAGAATAATTCACTCAATTTTAGTTCTACCTCTGAATTAAAGGTGCCTGAAAGGCTTATTGATCAAGTTGTGGGGCAGGAGAATTCAGCTGAAATAATCAAGAAAGCTGCAGCACAAAAAAGAAATGTCTTGCTTGTAGGATTGCCTGGAACAGGAAAATCAATGCTTGCACAGGCAATGGCTGAAATACTTCCAGTAAGCCAGTTAAAGGACATTCTTGTTTATCCTAACCGTGCAGATCCAAATAACCCGAAGATAAGAGTAGTGAAGGCAGGAGAGGGAAAGAAAATAGTCCACCAGATAAGGCTTAATGCAAGGTCAAAAGAAGATAATTCAAGAATGCTGGGATTTTTGCTTCCTTTAGGTTTCTTTATTGTTGCAAGCATTATGTGGAGGCCTCTTGGATGGATTCCGGATGTAGTTTTTTCTGCATCACTAATAATTGGTGCAATACTAATGCTTGGCTTTGTCTTGGGTTCGCAGATGAGGACAAAAAGCACTGCTGAAACACCAAAGCTATTGATTGATAATTCAGGAAAAAAGACTGCTCCATTCATTGAAGCAACTGGCGCCAGAGCAGGATCATTGCTTGGAGATGTAAGACATGATCCCCTTCAATCCGGGGGCCTTGGAACGCCGCCACACTTAAGGGTTGAACCAGGAATGATTCACAGGGTTAATGGAGGAGTGATTTTCCTTGACGAGATTGCAACCCTCTCTCAAAAAGCACAGCAGGAACTGCTTACAGCAATGCAGGAAAAAAAGTATTCCATTACTGGCCAGAGCGAGTTAAGCAGCGGAGCAATGACTAGAACTGTTCCTGTTCCGTGTGACTTTGTTTTGGTTGCAGCAGGAAACTATGAGGACCTCCAAAAAGTCCATCCTGCATTGCGTTCAAGAATCAGAGGTTATGGTTATGAATTGTACATGAATCTTGATATGCCTGACAATGAAGAAAACAGAATGAAGATAGCCCAGTTCATTGCACAGGAAGTAAAAAAAGACGGAAAGATTCCTTCCTTCGGCAAGGAAGCAGTTGAATTAATTTTATTTGAGGCAAGAAGAAGAGCCGGAAGAAAGAATTCCCTTACTCTAAAATTAAGGGATTTAGGCGGATTAGTTAGAGCGGCAGGAGACATTGCAAAAGAACAAGGCCATAAACTTGTTTCAGAACAGGACGTGATTGAAGCAAAGGTTAGCGCCAGAACCCTGGAACAGCAGATGATGAAGAAAATAATTGATGAAAAAAAGGATTACGATGTTTATTTGAATGAAGGAATTGCTGTTGGAAGAGTGAATGGATTGGCTGTAAGTGCAGACGGGGATGCAGGATTAGTTCTTCCAATAGAGGCAGAGGCTGCTCCTGCTTTATCCAAGGCAGAAGCAAAACTCATTGCAACAGGAAAATTAGGGGAAATAGCAAGAGAGGCAGTTCAAAATGTTTCAGCAATAATTAAGCGATTAAGCGGAAAAGACATTTCAAGGTATGACATTCATATTCAATTCCTTCAGGCTTATTCCGGAGTAGAGGGAGATTCTGCTTCTGTTTCAGTTGCTACAGCAGTAATCTCTGCTCTGGAAAGGATTCCAGTAAGGCAGTCAGTTGCAATGACTGGAAGTTTAAGCGTCAGAGGAGAAGTTCTTCCTGTTGGAGGAGTTACAGCAAAAGTACAGGCAGCAATTGCTGCCGGATTCAAGGAAGTAATTGTCCCTAAATCAAATCTGGAAGACATTATTCTTCCGGAAAAAGAAAAGCAAAAAATTAAGATTATTCCTGCTGCCTCTTTGAGTGATGTACTGGACAATGCATTAGAGAAAGGAAAAATGAAGACAAAACTATTGAAGGAATTAAGGAAAATAATTAACCTTGGCTTTCCATCAATAATAAAGGAAAGCCTTCCAAAAGTTCCAAAAATCAGCTGATTATTTTTTTTAATTAAATTGCAACAATTCTTCCTTCTCTTAGAACAAACTTCTTTTTCGTTAACTTTACTAGATTCTTTCCTTTTAAGTCCTCGAATTGAATGGATTTTTCTTTTGCGTTAATGTCTGCTACTTTTCCCATCCATTTTCCGTCCTTGGAGTAAACAGGCAATCCAATAAGCAGTTTTGTGATTCTTCTTGTTACGTCAAAAACATAACTTATCTGGTATGCAATAAGTAATACAATAAAGCTTCCGATAATGCTTGAAACAAACCAGATTACGTCTGCTTCCTTTGTTATTACGAGCGTTCCTGAATCAAGGATAAACCAAAGGAGCAGTACTGATACTAAGTAGAGGAAGTATCTTCTTATTTCGTGCATTTTCTTGAAGTGCAATAAGTCAATGCTTTTTCCGATTATGATGGAGATAACTGCAATCACTAAGTAAACATAGGTTGTCTGTACTGATACAACAATCCTTAAAAGCGAATTCTCAATAGGGTAATAGAGGTAACTGTTGTAGCCTGTAAGCACCCCGAATGCAAGAAAGAACAGGCTTCCAATGTAAAATGGAAAGGAAGTTCTTTGAATGGAAAAATTCGCGGTTAATTCCCTTGCGGAATGAATTATTTTTTCCTCTAACCCAAATCCTTTAAGCAATAGGTATGCCCCAAAAACAAGTGCAATTAACTGAAAGCTTAAACTTCCCAAAGCAAAGTAAAGCAATAAAATTATTCCCGGGACACCGAAAACAATTCTTGCAAGAAAAGGATCCTTCAATGCCTCCTTTACAGCATAGTAAGCGCTCTCCACCTCTCTTGCCTGTTTCACGTAAATGGTTTCCTTTGAAATTAATGGCCCCCTGCTCTGAATGATTGGAATTACTTGGTCATCTTCTGCTCCGTCTGTAACCAATACAAATGCATCTGCATTGAATTTAGACATTACTTCATCCAGTTGTTCATTGATTTTCTTGTCTGACTCAAATCCTTTTTTTCCTTTTCCTGTGAGTGTTGCAATTTCTGTTTTTGGATAGAATGCCTTTACTTCATCAAACATCTTTACTGCGCCAAAGATGCAGTTAGCGTCACTCTCTCCTGGATCAGCCAAAGCAAGTTTTGTTGCTGTCTCTAAATTATTCTTTCTCCCGGTTATTGGTCCTTCTATCCCTGTCTTCCTTCCAATATCATTGTCTCTGTCAATGCACAGAACCATTACTTTACTGTATTTTGAAGGCATTTTCCTCTTCCACCTATGAAAATAAACGTAATCCTTATTTATATTAGCCCGATAAATATATATATTGTTGAATCATTAATAATATTTTGGTGAAAAGGCTTTGGCTAAACGGGTAGGAGACATTGAATCATATAAAGTAAAACAGGCAATCTTTGCATTGATAGTGGTAATAATAATTGCAGTAGCTTATCTTGTTTACCTGAACAAGGAAACAATTGCTTTTTACCTTGGAATAGGTTTTATTGTTTTACTGATTCTTTTCCTGATAAAGCAATATGATTTCCTGCTTACACTGAAGGAATATGAAAGAGCAGTAGTGTTTACCTTTGGAAGGGTTTCAAGGGTTGGAGGGCCTGGATGGACATGGATTGTTCCATTGGTTCAATCATATCGTTTAGTGGATTTAAGGACAGAAACAATTGATGTGGAGCCTCAGGAAGTTGTAACAGTGGACAAGATAGAGTTAACGGTAGACGCAGTAATTTATTTGTTTGTAAACAAGGACAGGCAATCGGTAATCAATTCAGTTGTACAGATCCTTGACTATAAAAGAGCATCAAAGCTTTTCGTGCAGGCTTCTCTGAGGGACGTTATTGGTTCAATGACAATGAGCGAGGTTATTGCAAACATTGAAAAAGTAAATCAGGCAGTAAAAAATAAATTAATTCAAATCACTTCTTCTTGGGGGATTAATGTTGAATCAGTTGAAATAAAGAATGTAGTGATTCCAAGAGAGGTACTTGATGCAATGCACTTCCAGAAAGCAGAGGAACAGAGAAAACTGGCTAAATTTGAGGAAGCCCAGGGAAAGAGATATGAGATTGATGCAATAAGGGATGCAGCAGACAAGTTAACGGACAAGAGCATTACCTATTATTATCTGAAGGCATTAGAGAATATTGCTGACGGGAAAAGCACTAAAATTATTTTCCCTTTAGAGGTAAGCCGTTTAGCTGAGAGTGTTACTGGAAGCATTTCAGGCAAAACCAAATCCGAGCCTCTTGACTTGGAGAAACTGTCTCCTTATATTGGTGCATTCAAGAAATTCATGAAAGAAACCCAGAAAAAGAAATTAAAGAAATAATGCTTTTTCTCTAACTAAGGATTATTAGATATGCTTCAATCAATGCACCTAAAACCAATAGAAGGAATGCAATCAATAAAAGGATTGCTACGTCCTTCAAGATTATTTCGAATTCATTTGTTTTGTGCTTTCCCTTTGTAACTGCAACAGAAATGATTCCTCCTGCAATGGCTCCAACAAAGTAGCCCAATAATTCCGGCACTCCATGCGGGACCAATCCTATTGCATTAACCAGTCCATGCACATAGGAAGCCACTAATGAAAAAGGACCTAATCCGGAATACATTGCAATCACACTTAATGCATCCTTTCCAATCACTACCCCTATTACTGATGCATTCCATGCAATCAGGAATATTGCCCCAACTCCATACACAAAAGACATCATTAATGCAAGAAACAATACCTTTACATTGTTCTCCAGAATGAATCCAAACCAGCAAAAAGCGTCCTTACTGCAGGCCATTGAAGGAGCCTGGGAAACATTTCCGGTTAATTCTGCTTTAAGGTACTGTATTCCTGCAACCGCTTTTTCCTGTTCCTCGAATACAGAACCTCTTACTTCTTCCGGAAGAAAGACATACCAGAAAGAATACGATACAATCAATCCAATAAAGATAAAACTGTAAATGAGAATTAAATCAAAGTGCCTCTCTAAAAAAGTAGTACAGCATCCAGGGGTTTTTGCTTCTTCTCCCTCTTCAACCAAGAATATATGGTAGAGGATAGGCATCATTCCCACTGTAACAAAGGCAATACTCAGTACGCTTGCACTGGCGGGAAAGGTAGCATAGGCAACAATTATTCCAATGCTTGAAAGAAGAATGCTCAGGAAGAACATTATGAATGGATTCCTTCTTGCTTCCCTTACCTTGATTAAGTCCTCTAAAACCATTCCAAAAAACTCCTTTTAGGTTGCAGAGCAATTTAAATATATTTTCTTTCCTTAATAATTATTGCTTCTTTTATATATAAATGAATGGTGTGATTAATAATGGAAAAAAAGATAAAGCTAGTTTTCCCAGGGGAATTCCTCACAGTAGAGGAAGAGTATTTGCCTGGAAAAAACACGTTTGAGGAAGAGAACGGAAGAATTTATTCTGCAAGGATTGGAGAACTGGAATTCAATGAAAAGGAGAGAGAAGTAACTGTAAAACCAAAGAAAGAAATGAAGTTAGTGGACGTAGGCACAATAATAACCGGAAACGTTTTGCTCTTAAAGGATTCAATGGCATTAATAAAGATTATTAAAGCAGAAAAAGACAACGAGGAAAGGATTCCATTGAATTCTACTGCAATCCTGTTTATTTCAAACATTGCAAGAGGATTTGTTAAAAGCATTAGGGATGAATTCAAGATAGGGGACATTGTAAAGGCAAAGGTTGTTACAGTCAGCCCCTACTCCATTGAAGTAACCAC
Organism: archaeon; assembly: GCA_043815885.1. Classification (GTDB taxonomy): domain Archaea; phylum Iainarchaeota; class Iainarchaeia; order Iainarchaeales; family 1-14-0-10-31-34; genus JBDRIL01. Next base: position 36,328 of record JBDRIL010000010.1, read on the forward strand.
TACTTTTCCTGAGTTAGGAGTAATAAAGGCTTTCTGCACTAAATGCAGGAATTCCCTTGAATTATATGGAAGCGACCTTAAATGCAGGAAGTGCGGTTCTGTTGAGAAAAGAAAGATTTCAAGCAGCTATGCATGAAATAAAAAGGAAGGAGATGAAATGAAGATAGAGGCAATAAAAAACCAAAAGAATTTCCTGGAATTCGTTATCAAGGGAGAGAGACACACTTTTCCAAGTCTATTGAAGAGCAAATTATTGGAAGACAATTCAGTCGAATTTGTTTCATATAAACTGGAGCACCCAATGGACAAAGACAGCGTATTTGTAGTGAAGACAAAAGGCAAGACAGCAAAAAAAGCATTGACCGAAGCCTGCAAGGAGATTGGCACTGAACTGGAAGAATTCAATAAATCAATGAAGAAGGCAATGAAATAAATGAAGTCATTGATTAGAGTAATAGGAATCGATGACGGCTACTTTTCCTCAAAAAAAGGCACAACGCTTTTGGTCGGGGTTATTTACAGGCTTGACAACAGAGTGGAAGGAATTCTTTCCCAGAAAATAAAGGTTGACGGAAAAGATTCAACAAAAAAAATAATTAAGATGGTGAAGGACTCAAAATTTACTTCACAGATAAAATGCGTTTTCCTGCATGGAGTGAATTTTGCTGGCTTCAATGTGGCAGACGTAAAGGAATTAAATAAAAAATTAAGGGTTCCAATAATAACCTGTTTCAGAAGGAATCCGGACATGAAAGGAATAAGGAGGGCACTATCAAACCTCTCTGATTCAGGGAAAAGATTCAATCTAATCCTGAATGCAGGAAAAATATATAAAGCAGAAAGAATTCATTTTCAGTGTACCGGAATAGAGGCAACAGAAGCAAAGGCAATGATAAAGAAGTGCAGGGTTCATTCCCTGCTTCCGGAACCTCTCCGCCTGAGCCATTTGATTGCTTCAGGCGTTACAAAGAAGTGAAAAAAAATGCATTTCAAAGAAGAAAAAGGATTAAAAGGAAAATACAATAAATTCAAGCAAAAATTTTCCTTCCTTAAATGGATTGACCCATTCACTTACGTTGAAATTCTTTTAAGGAAAATCCATCCAAAAAAAGAAAAACCTTCAGCCCTGGATGAAACCATTGACTGGATTGTTTATCTTTTCTTTGCAGCACTATTTGCATTTCTCATTTACACTGCTTTTGGAATTATACTGAATACCCCTGCTCCAATGGTAATAGTAGTGAGTGGTTCAATGGAGCCAGTAATGTACAGGGGAGACGTAATAGTATTGCAGGGAGTTCCAAAAGAAGAAATAAAGGCAAAAGAAATTTCTCTTCCAAGAGATACCTTAGAGGAAACGCTCTTAATAGAGTTTGGAAAACTCCAATACACTGGAAAAAGAATTTCCTCAATTGAATTCGAGAACAATGAAACAATTGAAATAACCACTGAAGGAGACGTAATAGTATATCATTCAAAACTAAAGAACGAACCAGTAATCCACCGGGCAGTAGCAAAACTAAAGGTAATTGACGGAACCTATTTTCTGACGAAAGGAGATTCAATCCTTAACACTACGATTGACCAGGACTGTGGGAGGATTATTCCTCCAGGAGTCCCGGAAAAGGACTGTATCACTCTCTATCCTATTCCTTATGAGGAAATACAGGGAAAATCAGTTCTCAGGATTCCATTGATTGGATGCGTGAAGTTATGGCTGTTTGATGACCTGACTTCTTTGGTGGTTAATGGAAGGCTTCCAAAAGACTTCCGAGGAATCTGCTGAAGCAATAAAAACAATTTTAAAACAAGCGCACTATTATTTTTTAGAGTAGAGAAAAATGACTAAACTTGTTCTGTCTAATGCAGTTGATTTCAAGAAATCAATTGATGCAATCTCTGTATTAATAGATGAAGCAGAATTTTTGATCGGAAAGGAAGGTCTTTCACTGAAAGCAACCGATCCAAGCCAGATTTCAATGCTCGACTTCAAGTTAGACAAGAAGGCCTTCAAGGAATATGATGTGGAAAAAGAAACCAAGATAGGAGTGGACCTTTCATACCTGTCCCAGATAATGAACAGAAGCAAGCCAAAAGACGAGTTGACTCTTTCATTGGATGAAACCAAATCAAGAATGGAATTAATTTTTAAAGGGGATTCCACCCGAAGGTTTTCAATTCCATTAATCGATATCTCTTCCTCTGAATTGCCTTCCCCAAAAATAGATTTTGATGCAGAACTAAAAATGAATGCTAATTTAATTCAGGACGGTTTAAAGGATGCTGCTCTTGTAAGCACTCACGTTACACTGGGAGTGACAGGAAAAAAGTTTTTAGTGAAAGCAACTTCCTCCAAAGGAGAATCCAATAACGAAATCATTTCAAAGGAAGACAAGGGATTAAAGGAATTGAATGCAAAAAAGGAATGCTATTCAATGTTTCCCTTGGATTACCTGCAGGACATGATGAAGTCAGCTTCTTCCGACACAATAGTCGAAATGAACCTGAAAAGCAATGCTCCAGTAAGAATCTCTTATTCAATAGGAAAAGCCTCAATAACTTATTTCCTTGCCCCAAGAATCGAAACCAGCTAATTCACAGTAAAATTAATTAATTCTTTCCCCTAATTATTATTGGTTTGAATGAAATTAATTCGAGAAGGATATGAAAAGAGAACGGTTGCCTTAATCCTTATTTGGGCAGTGGTAGTGTTTGCCTATATCAAGCTCCAGACAGACTACATTAACATGGGGGCAGTATTTGTTCTTGGATGCATTTTTTCTCTTGCAGTACTGAATAAACCAAGAAAAGAAAACACCGCTTTTAGAAAAAGCAGTGGCGCAAAAGCTGAAGCCATTGAAAAAAGCAGTGGCGCAAAAGCTGAAGCCATTGAAAAAAGCAGTGGCGCAAAAGCTGAAGCCATTGAAAAAAGCAGTAGCGCAAAAAAAGAAAAGAAAGAGAAGAAATGAATGCAAACAACTTTATTGCAGGAGCAATAGCAGGAATAATCACTCTCATAGTGAATGCATTAGTTCAATTTCTCTTCAAGCAAACAATTGAATTTGAAATAGCTTTAGGGACTGCATTGGGTTTATTCATTGTCTTTACTCTGATTACAAGCAGATACAATAAAAGGGAATTCTAATTCATTGCCTTCTTTACTGCTTTATCCAATCCAAAAACCGAATCAAACTTTTTCAATTCTTCTGGCTTAACCCATTTAAAATCCGAATGCTCCCAATTCAGTTTCACTCTTCTTTTTCCTGTCTCAAACAGGAATGCATTCACTATCCATGTCTTTCCCAAAACATTATCCTTTAACCTGAACTGCTTCACTTTCTTCACTAACCTTAAATCCTTCTTCTTTATTCCTGTTTCTTCCTCTATCTCCATATAAATTCTCTTCAATGGATTCATTTCATTCAAGTAACCGGCAACAACATTCCATTTTCCCGGATAGTTATTGATTCCATTAATCCTCTTAAGTAAAAGCAGTCTTTCTTTATTCATTACAAATGCATTAACTGTTTCATTCACTTTCTTTGGCCTGAATACAATCATGTACTCACAGCACTTTCCCTTGTGCCTTTTATTAACTACCCGAAATTCACTGTTTTCCTCGAATTCCTTCAATACTGCATTGAATGGTTTCTCACAGCAATTCATACACACAGTCTCTGGATCAAGGCCATTCTTTAAGCACGCCTTAATGATTGGACAGAATCCATTAAAATCAATAAAGGAAACATGCCTTGTTTCCTCTTTTACATTAAAATTCCTTTTATTAAATGAAGGAATTGATTCCCTCCAAAAAAATTCAATTACCTTTCTCTCCCCAGAAGCATCCTTTTTTAACCCACTCAATTCTTTTTTCCTTTCCTTAAACCATTTCACTCTCTTCTCGCTTAAATTCTCTCCAAGCAATTCAAATGCTCTCTCCAACCCAATTTTCTCCCCTACTTTCTTTGTATGAGAAAAAAGCCGGGCATAAAACAAAACCTTTTCCTTCTCCAACTTTGAATTCATTCCCTTAATCCCTTCAATTCATATTCTTTTGTTCCCATTCCCAATTCTTCCGCCACTTCAACCTGAATCATTGGATCTGTGTCTCCTAAATGCCTTGCATAGTCTCTTCCAAATTGTTTATTGATTAAATCAATTGAAGCATTATCTATTGCAACCGGATTGTCTGAAGCAAGCATCCCTATATCAAGCATTTGGGGCATTCCACTGCTCTTAACACAATCGCATAATTTATTTATTCCAAGCAATGCATTCACGCAGAGAATCTTCTCTTTATTCATTTTTCCTATTGATGCATTTGCTGCATCAGCCAATAATTCATTAAAATGCGCTACTCTGTTAGTCAAAGCTTTTTGGGGGCAGCGCATAATGCATTTCTCACACCCAAAACATCCTTCCTCTTCAAACTCAGCTTTTCCTTCCTCAATACTCACAACCCCTGTAGGGCATACTGCCTTGCATTCCCCGCAGCCATTGCATTCTCCAATAAATCTCGGTCCAGCCTTCCTGTGAATAAATTTCTTTGTCTTTTTGCTTACTGCCCCCATTCCTAAATTCTTTATTGCTCCCCCAAATCCAGCACAGTTATGCGCTTTCCCATGACTCAATACAATCATTCCATCAGCTTCATAAATTTCCTTTAATACTTCCACTTTCGGAATCCATTTTCCGGAAGCAGTAACATGATTCTCTGAAATAATCACTGGACAGCAAATTGTTTCTTCAGTAAAGCCATTTCTTCTCGCAGTATCCAGATAACCTTCAATTGTATACCGGCTTCCCTCGTATAATGTAGTTGAATCAATCACAAATGGTTCTGCCTTAATCTTGATTAATTCATCTGCAACCTTTCCCACTACCTGTGGCCTTATATGATAAAGGTTTTCATACTCCCCCATATGGCATTTCAGTGCAATCTTCTCTCCTTTCCTAAACCTTTCCTTTAGCTTTAATTCCTTTAATGCCTTGCTTAACTTGCTTAGAAATGGTTCCTTGAAGAAAATTACCCTGTTTTTATCTGAATTCATATTTGAATCCCCAATTAAAAAATCTCTTAGAAATCCTTTAAAAGCTTAATAGCCAATAATTACATTAAGGAAAAGGTGAGGGGAATTGATTGAATTAAAGAAGGTTGAATCATTGGCTAAAGCAATCAACGCTATTTCTGCATTCATTTCTGAGGGAAACTTTCGCTTCAATGACAATGGAATCAGCCTTAAGGCAATTGACCCAAGCCAGATAGTTTTAGTTGATTACTCTGTTTCAAGGAATGCATTTTCCAAGTTCACTGTAGAACCCACTCTTGCAGGAATTGACTTGGTTGAATTCAATAAAATCCTTCAGAGAATCCTTCCAAAAGACAGGCTGGTGCTGGAATTAAGTGAATCTGATTTGCATGTAAAACTCTATGGAGAACTGGAAAGAAGCTTTAAGCTTCCATTAATTGATGTTTCAGATGACGAAATCACTATTCCTTCCCCTAAATTCGATGCAGTACTGGAAATAAATGCCCGCATCCTAAAAGAAGCATTAAAGGACGCTTCATTATTTGCTTCTTCTGTGGTTTTAAGGCTAAAGGGAAAACAATTAACGATTGAAGCAAAAGGAAGCAGTGGAATGCTCAAAACAATTGCAAAGGAAACAAAGAATGTCTCCATTAAATCCTCCGGAGAAGTAGTAAGCAAGTACTCACTCAATTTCCTTTCCAACATAGTCCGAGAAGCCGACCCATTAAAAACAATCAAACTCGAACTAAAGAACGATGCCCCAATGAAGGTCAGTTACGAGATTGGAGAGGGAAAGCTTCAATTTCATTTGGCTCATATGATACTGTAAACTTACGGCTAATCTGGGAAACATCGCGGTAAGGAGGGAAGCTGAATGGAAGATAAATTTGGAATAATTATCTGGGAGAACTCCCATTCAGGATTAATCAGATTTTACTTAAAGCTTGGAAGACTTTCCGAAAAGAAAAAAGGGGAAATTTTTCTAACTTCAGCAGGCCTTATAAAAAAAGTTGAACAAAAAAAGCTTAATGCCGGGTGGCTTGGACACTGTTTTATCAGAGTAAAGAATGATGAAAAGACTATTCAATGGGATGAATTTTTTCCATTTGGGCAGAAACACTCCAAAAACTTCAGGGGCTTCGGTACTCTAGTTACGGCAGCAATCGTTACAAGACTAAAAAAAACATACCCTGGTTACTTGGTATATGTCGGGGATGCTTTTAAACCCCGAAGAAAACAACTTGAAAAAATTGGAATTGAAATCAAAAGATATTATCCAATTGAAGAATACCATAAGTTAATTGTAGGTTATTCCAGGGAAATGCTTAAACGTCATCCGCTAATGCCTAAGCCAAAAAAACCATTGATTAAAATGGCAGGGCGATTGATAAGCCGCTTTAAACTCCAGTCATCTCGTTAATAGTCTTATGCAAGAATTTTTAAATACCCTGATTATGCTTGAATGGAAGAATTACGAACTTATCTGACGGAAGAGTGAAAATAACTGTTCAAGGAAAAGAAACAATTGAATGAATTCATTAAGAAGATATGTGTGAGGGAATGGTCCATTGCAGTCAAATCAATAAAGAAAAAAGAAATTGACATAAAAGAGAAATTCAATGAATTTGAAATAATTAGAGGCAAACCCCAAAAAGAGTTGAGTGAAAGAGCCGATGAGGCAGTGATTTACATGCAGAAAATGTACAGAGAAATGAGAGAATTTAGAACTGAAACAAAGTCAGACTTCACTAGCCTTACGAATAAAACCAGTGAAGGAATAGATGAAACAAGATTATTGAGAAAAGAAACAAATTATGACTTCAATAAAATGGATGGCAAGTACGATAAAGTTTCAAGTAAAATGGATGACATGGCAAATACTCTAAAACAAACAAATAAAACACTGAAGGAGGAATTCGAAAAGCTTTCCAATGCATTGTTAAAATTGGCAACTAAAACAATTCAAAAGTAATTGAATTTCTTCCATTCCATTTTTTATTCTTTTTAACCCTTAATTATTCTTGTAATGGCTGAAATAACTGAATTAATTTTTGCTCAAAGGTTTCCTTTTTCCTCCAAAGCATTAAAGATAGTTAAAGAAAGCAATTTTTCTCTGGAGGAAGTTTCAGAGCAGGTAATCGACAGAGCAAAAATAATGTTATTGAATGCATCAAAAGGAAAGAATTACTTCCTTCCAAAAATCACCACTGATTTAATGGAGAACGAAGTATACGCTTTTCCTGTAGCAAAAATCTTTCTCTCCCTGCTGAACAGAGAGGAATTAAACAGGCGTTTTGCTAAAATGCTCTCCAATTCCTCGTTCACTTACCTTGAATCAGAGAAAAACAATGACTGCCTGCTTGAATTACTCAAGGAATTCAAGATAAATTATTCCTTAAGTGAAAGAAAGCCCTTCCTGATTGAAGTAAAACTCCTGGATTATCTTTCAATGCATTTCTTTGAAGACTACATGAAGCTGGTCAACCAAAAAATCGAGGAAGGAAAAATCTTCCTTAACAGAAATGATTCAGTCCGCTTTACTTCTTCCCTGGTTTACAATAAAATTCTTTCCTCCCTTCCGGTAAAGACAGAAGGCATTCCAAAAAAATTCAAGGAAACAGCAAAAGAACTAGCGAATGAATTATCTTACTCAAGAAGAAGAACTGATTTCAAGATTGTTGGAAGAGCCAACCCTGCAGCCTTTCCTCCCTGCCTTTCAGACTTGTATTCTGCTGCACTGGACGGAAGAAAACTCAGCCACGACCAGAGATTTTATCTTGCAACCTTCCTTCTTGCAGTAGGCATGCCCTCAGAACAAGTAATTTCCACTTACTCCAAAACACCCAATTTTAAAGAGAATCTGACACGCTACCACATCCAAAGAATCAAAGGCAGAGACATAAAACAAAAATATGCTCCTGCTTCCTGTGCAAAAATGAAGCAGCACAAGCTATGCAAAAAAGACGTTTCCTGTGAAGGCATTGCTCATCCAGTGAGCTACTACATAAGAAAAATAAAAGAATTAAAAAAAGCTTCCTAAAATAATAATTAAGTATGGTTAATCTGGATGCATTTTTTGCCGTGGGAAACATGTTTTACGTTATGCTTATTCTTGTTGTAAACATCTTTGTCCTCTTGTGGGCAGTGAAGGTGTCGGCGCAATTTGCTTACGGGAGAAAGGTTTCTTACGGTCAGGCAGCAGTGCAGTGGCTTGCAATTATCTTTATTCTATTTGTTGTATCGGTTGTAATGTTTTTTGCTGCCTCTTTTCTCTTTGCTCTTTTCACTTGATTTATAATTATTTTCTTCTCTTAATTACTATTGATGGGAGACTTAAATACTGTTAATTTTTTAAAGGAAAAATTCAAATCCTATTACGCTAAAAGCTTTGTTGATTCAGTTACAGCAATAGAGAAAAGGGAATTCGGCATAGGAGAATTCGGGAAAAAAATTATTTCAAGGCATCTTTCCTTTAATTCCTCTAAAAACTTTAATGATTTTTTAAGAAATACTATTCCTTTCTTTGTCTCTTATTCTGCTGCCTACTATGAATTCCCCGATCGCCGGCCCATGGAAGCAAAAAACTTTCTTTCAAGCGATTTAATCTATGAATTCGATGCAGACGACCTGAAAACTGAATGCAAGGAAAGACACGATAGATGGAAGTGTCCCAAATGCAAGGCAGAGGGAAAGGGAATAATAGAGAACTGCACTGAATGCGGTGAAAGGGTTGAGGCAGAGGAATGGGTTTGCCCTGAGTGTCTGGAAGCAACAAAGAAACAGACTTTAAAGCTTATTGAATTCCTGCAGAATGATTTTGGGTTGAGTGATGGAATTGAAGTAAATTTTTCCGGTTCAAAAGGCTTTCACGTCCATGTTAAGGCAAAAGAAATACAGCAATTAAACCAGAACGCAAGAATTGAGTTACTGGATTACCTTACTGCAGAGAATCTGGATTTAGGAGCGAATGGTTTTATGTTGGATTCAAGAATGCTTCACTGTCCAATGGAGGAAGAAGCAGTTGGCTGGAGTAAAAAGATTCTTGAAGAATTAATTGAATTATTCAAAGAAGCAGATGCAGAAAAAATAAGTTCATTGGGGGGAATAAGACACAAGAAGGCAGAGGAATTCCTGAAAGAAAAAGAAAAAATAGTTTCCTCAATGAAGAAAGGATTGCTTTTGCCTTTAACCAGTAAACCAAAGAATTTCTGGAACTCAATAATCACTCATTTAATTGATGAAATAAAACTGGATTTGGACAGGCAGACCTCTGTTGACATAAAAAAAATCATTCGTGTTCCTGAAACAATTCATGGCTCGACTGGATTGATTGCAAAAAAGGTTTCCCTGCAGGAATTAAGGAAATTCAATCCATTAAAGGAAAGCATAATTTTTTCAAATAATAGCACAAAGGTTTATGTTAAGGATGCACCAAAATTCTTTTTAGGGGGGGAAGAGTTCGGTCCATTCAGGGAAGTGGAGACAGAACTCCCTGAATTTGCTGCAATTTATTTGTTGGCAAGAAGCTCTGCTTTAAAAAGGTGATAACTGTAATGGAACTCTCTTATGACGAAATAAGAAGGATTCACAGGTTGGAGAAGAATAATTCAAAGTTAGTGGAATTGGAGGAAGATTTTCTTGAATCCTTAATTGCTTTCCTGAAAGAAGAAAAAAAAGATTACCTGAATTCGTTAAAGGAAATGAATTTTTCCCGTGACAGGGACTTTATTAACTTAAAGAAAATGATTGAAGAAGTATTTTCCCTAAGAGAAAAAAAGGTTCTTGGAATGGCTTTAATTGCCTCAAGGACTGATGAATTCGATGAAAAAAACATGTTCTTGGAGGAAAGAAAATTCTTCAGAACTTTGCTTGCTTTAATGAAGAAGAACAGGGAAGCCCTCCAGGAAACCTTTTTGGTTGGTTCCCAGAAAAAGGAGGAAAAAAAGGTAAAGAAAGAAGAAATAGTTTCAGTGAAAATACTTTCAGATGTTCCGTCATTTATTGGAACCGATATGAAGGAATACGGCCCTTACAAAAAGAATGAAGTGATTGAAATTCCTTCCAAGATAGCTAAATTGTTTGTTTTAAGAAAACTAGGAGTAAAGGAGGAAAAAGAATGAATAAAATTCCTGTAATCCCGACCCCAAAAACCGTTTTCCTTAAAGTGCAGTGCCCTAAATGCAAGAACCTGCAATCAATTTTTTCTGCTCCCTCAATGAAGGTGAAATGCTTTTCCTGTGAAACCATTTTAGCTGAACCGTCTGCTTCCAAGGGAATCATGAAGGGAAAAATAATTGAGGCAGTGGGGAAGGAATAATAAATGGAAAAAGAACTGCCTTCAGTAGGAGAAATAGTAGTGGTAAAGGCTACAAAGGTATTGGACTATGGAGTGTTTGTTGAATTATCGGAGTACGATGACCTTAAGGGATTCATTCATATCTCTCAAGTGGCTTCGAGATGGGTAAAGAATATAAGGAATTACGTTAAAGAAAACCAGATAAGGGCAGCAGTTGTTCTATCCATAAAAGCAGAGAGAGAACAGATTGACTTAAGCTTGAATAAGGTTTCTGCTGGAGCACAGAGAAAGAAGATAGAGGAATGGAAGCAATTCAAGAGAGAACAGAAACTGATTGAAGTTCTTGCCTCAGAAAACAAGAAATCATTTGAGGATACATGGAATGAAATAGCAGAGCCTTTAATTGAAGAGAATAAGTCCCTGATGAAAGCCTTCCAGGAAATCTCCCTGAGTAAAGAAATTCCTTCCTCCATTCCAAAGAAATGGCATAAATCATTACTCAAATTAATTGAAAAAAATGTAGTGGTTCCAGAAAAAGTCGTAAAGGCGGTTATTCAGCTGACTTCAACTGCATCCAACGGAGTGGAAATAATTAAAAAGGCATTGAATGAAATAGAGAAACAGGGAAGCAATGAAGCAAGGATAGACCTTTATTATCTTGGTTCAGGGAAATATATGGTTAAGGTAATAACCCATGATTACAAGCTTGGAGAGAGAACCTTGAGAGAGGCAAGCGAGAAAGGAATTAAATTCATTGAATCCCGCCAAGGAGAAGGAATCCTCTTAAAGGATGAAACACAATTGAAAAGGTGAATTGATTTGGTTACTAAAATAAATTTATTGAAGAAAAAAAAAATTGAATAATGCAGTTCTATTCACTGGCCTTCCAGGAATAGGTTTAGTGGGAAAGATTGCAGTAGATTATATGCTTAAGCAATTAAAGGCAGAAAAGATAGGGGAAGTGAGTTCTGATTCCTTTCCTCCAAGCGTTCACACAAAGAATTCATTGATTGAATTAATTAAGGACGAACTCTATCATTACTCCTATAAAGGAAAGCATTACCTTTTTTTGGCTGGCCCAGTCCAGCCTTCACTTGATGTAAGGTTTGGCTTGGCCCATGAACACTACGAGTTCGCGAGAGAAATCGTTGAAGCAGTAAAAAAAAATGGGCGTAAAGGAGATATTCACTCTTGCAGGAATCAATGTTGGGGAGAAGCGCATGAACCAAGAACCAAGGGTTGTAGCGGCAGCTACAAACAAGAAATTACTGGCAGATTTCAAAAAACTTGGCGCAATAGAAGGACAGGAAGAAGGATTAATTAGCGGGGCAGCAGGATTAATCCTTGGAATGGCGTTAGAGGAAGGAATTCAAGGAGTATGCCTGATGGGGGAAACCAATGCAAGACTAATCTACGGAGACCATTCATCTGCAAAAAAAATAATTGAATTACTCACGAAAAAATTTGATTTCAAGATAAACATGGATGAAATAGGAAAGGAAAGCAAAGACATAGAGAAGGCTTTCCAGCAGTTAAGCAAACAATTCAGGGAAGAACAAAAAACACTGGAAGAAGTTCCAGACACAGGATTAACCTATGTAAGATAAATTCAAAAAGATTGCTATTTTTTGCAAATGCAAAGATAAGAAATTGGAGTAAAATCAACTATTTTGCATTTTAATTTATTCTTTTGGAAGAGTTTCTCTAATTTATTTTTTGTGAATTGTTCTGAAAAAAACTTGCTCCCACTATATACGGTTCCGGTCCTAGTGATTTTAATGCTTTTGAGCTTAGCGTTTTTATAGCTTTCTAATCTTGGTCCCAAGGCTTTTTCATTAAATACACTGATAATTATCTTCCCTCCTTTTTTGGAAACCCTTTTCATTTCCCTTAGGGCTTTTTCTTTGTCTTTTCCTTGGTTTCCAAAGGTATTAGCTAAGCACAATATGGCATCAAAAGTACAATCCTTAAATTTCATTTTTTTGGCATTTTGTTTATAAATTTCCACATTTTTAAAATGTTTCGTAATCCTTTTTGCTTTGTCCCCCATAAATTGAGATTCGTCAACCCCCACAACCTTTTTGCAATTCTTTGCTAAAACTTTTAATACTCTGCCAGTTCCACACCCAATCTCTAAAGCATTCCCAGAAATTTTTCCTACATATTTAATTTCTTTGTTATAAACTTCCTTCAACAAAGGATGTGCTTTCTTAATGAATGCATCCCAGTTTACTATAACCCAATATCTATTCCAGTCCATTTTACTATTATGCGTGTCCATTGAATACACCAAAATTGAAAAAATCAAAACTCCTTCAAGCTCTTCTGTCCAGTCATTTCTGATTTGCATTCCAGCTGTTTTTCCAGTTCTTTTTTCTTTTTCTCGAATTCATTTTCATTACTGCAAATAATCGGTTTTCCGTAATTGCCTCCGCCCCCAGGAATATACAAAACAAATCCTTTCCTGAATGAATCAATCTTTTTCCCTGTTTCAGAATGAATTTTTTTCAGTTCATCTATTGGATAATCAATCAATATTTTTATCTCTGAACCAATTTCCTGCACGAATTCATTCCATATTCTCTGCACTCTTTCAGAGGTTACCTGTTTTGTTCCGGTTGCAATCTGAATTATTTCAGCCAGAGGGATTGAATGAATGTAGGAGGGGCGGAAAGAAGGATGCGTTTCCTCCTTGAATTCTGCAAGCATGGAAATTCTGTCTCTAACTCCTCTCTTAATGGTTTTCCCGCACTTCATGCACTTCCATTTAAGCCTTAAAGCATCATCCAGACTGTATTTAGTGAAGCAGTCATTGCATGCAGTACAATGATACTTGCCTTCCCTTGGATTCAATCCAACATTCAGAGTAATTAATTTTTCTTCTTTTTCCTTTAATGCCTTCTTCACTTCCTTAAAAGAAGGCGCTTTTAGTTTCATTCTAGTGAATTCCCTTCCCATCCTGTAAGGCCAAGGACTGTGAGCATCCGAAAAACTCACAAAAGAATAATTATGGTTCTCTTTGATTAAATCAGCGAAATAAGAGTCCGCACTCAAACCCAATTCAATGAAATAAATATTTTTTATTTGTTCTCCATAGCATTCCTTCAATGAATCAAAGTGAGCATAAACCCCAAAGTAAGGAGTGAATGCATGTGCTGGCCCAATAATTCCTTTTGAATCATGCACTATTCCTGCAATTCTTTCTCCATTCAGTTTAATTCTTGGACGGCCTCCCCCAAATACATCCATGTCACTGGAATACTTCTTCAATTCTTTTTTTGCTTCCAGTACAGCATTATAATCAGGAAAATAAGTGCAGTGATGCACTCTATCAATGTCCTGTACCTCGGTTCCAAGAATAAAGTTAACGTCATTCTTCTTGTATCTAAATATTCCATTTTCTTCTTCAACCAAATTTTCTTTCACGTGACTGAACCATTTCTCGTGCAGTATATCAGAGCTGCTTAAGACATGCAGTCCTTTCAGTTTTGCCTGTTCTGCTATAATAGGAATAAGCATATTCTTGCTTACCCCTCCGCTGTAAGGCCCATGAAAGTGCAAATCACAATCCATTTCCTGCATAAAAAACCCCATCAATTTAATAACAAAAACCAATATATTTTAGTTGGTGGAAGGCTTTGAGCGAACTAAAAAAGGCTTTGTTCTGGAAAAAAGAAAAAGAAAACAAGGTAAAATGCAATGCATGCAACAGAAACTGCCTGATTTCAGAGGGCAAGGTTGGAGTATGCAGAGTGAGAAAAAACATTAAGGGAGAACTCTTTTCCCTGGTTTACGGAAGAACTCTCACTCTTGAAGTCGACCCAATAGAAAAAAAACCCTTATTCCACTTTAAACCAGGAACCCAATGCCTTGGTGTGAGTACTTATGGATGTAATTTCTCCTGCCTTCACTGCCAGAATTATCATATCTCTCAGCAATTCACTGAGGAAATGATTGAAAGAACCTCCTACACTTCCCCAAAGGAAATAGTTGAAAAAACACTGGAAGAAGGAGTCCCAGGAATTGCTTACACCTACACAGAACCAACCATCTTCATTGAATATGCCTTGGATAAAATGTAGTTAGCAAGAAAGAAAGTCCTATACAATGTATTTGTAAGCAATGGCTATATGAGTGATGAACTCCTCCAAGAATTAAAGCCTTTTCTTGATGCAATAAATGTTGACTTAAAGGGAAACAAGGAATTCTATAAAGAAATCTGCGGGGGAATAAAAGAAGAAAAAGTCAGGGAAACAATTGAATGGCTTCAC
>JBDRIL010000011.1:0-23050 GCA_043815885.1 archaeon
ATTCCTCTTGCTTTTTCCACGTGTTTTTCTGTTGGCAGGCCATTATCATCAAAGCCAAAAGGATAGAATACATTCATTCCCTTCATTCTTTTATATGAGGCAATGAAGTCTGCCTGGGAATAAGAAAAAATGTGGCCTACATGAATTATTCCTGAAACAGTCGGAGGAGGAGTATCAATTGCAAAGACTGGCTTCTTTGAATTGGGATTGAAATTGAATATTCCTTTCTGCTGCCAGTAGCTGCCCCATTTCTTTTCAGCTTCCTTCGGAGAATATCTCTTTAATTCCTGCATAAGCTTTTCCCTCAAATTAATAGTTTTAATATAAAAAGGAATTAAAAGGATAGCATTTACGCTTTCAGAATTTCCTTTACCTTTTTGGCTATAGCTGAATTAGGGTTCTTGTGGATAAAGGAATCCAGTTGAGTGAGGTTATGGACTCTTCTGTTAGTTGAAGCTTTCTCGAAATCAATTATTACCGGAAGGTTATTTCTCACTAGAATGTTTTTTCCCTTTCCTGCAAGCTGTCCGTGGTCTAAGCCAACTTCGTCTAATTTTTTTGCCTGAAGAAATAATTCTTTCAGGAATTCATTCAAGTTTTTTTTGTCCGGAGGTGATTCAAACAACCATCCAGAAAAGGTTTTTCCCTCAATGAATTCAATTAAAACAATCTTTTTTTCTTTATCAAAGGAAATCAATTTTGGGCCGACAGAAACAGAATTCGCGAGCCTTAAATTTTCTACTTCTTTTTCAACCATTTCCTTTCTTGGGGATTTTTCTTTTTCAATCTTTAAAGCGAATTTTTTTCCCTTGGAATTCTGCACCAGGAATACCTCTGAGGAATAACCTTTAGAGATTTTATTAATTAATTCAAGAGAGTTTTCTTTCAGGAATTCATTCAGTCTTTCCTGCATAATAAGAAATCTCTGGATAAGGAATTATAAGAATTGGCATTTAAGTGTAGGAAACCGGGCAACTGTCATTTACTGGGCAAGAGACTCCTTCTTTAAAGGTGTAACCCTGTTCTGTCATGAGGCAAAGGAAATCAGCGCTGCCCAATGAAGCGGGGTAGTCTGGATACCATTTCACGTCAAGGTGTGCGGCAGTAGAAAAACCAGTGCTTCCTGCCTTTCCAATCACCTGTCCTTTGCTTACTCCTTGTCCTGCTGTTACAAGTAGTTCTGAGAGATGACAGTATCTTATTGCGCCTTGGTCATTTGAAAGAAGATAAAGGATTTTCTTTCCGCAGTCTCCTGCATTATTGCTTACTTCAATTACCCTGCCGTCAGCTATTGCATAAACCGGAGTGCCTTCCCTTGCCCTTAAATCAACTGCATGCGTTGTACTACTTTTTACTCTTCCACTAATGTCTGTAAGTGTTCTTTTTTCTCCATAACAGGAAGTGACAGTGTGGTTGGGGTCATTAGTAGGCCAAGCAAATTCAGAGGCAACTGTTTCAGGAGGAATCTCTTCCCCTGAAGAACCAGGAGTTATTGCTATTTTTATGGATTCACCAAATAAATCCTCTAAAAACCTTGCATCAATCCTTGCAAGGCATTCATCCACTGAATTGCATTCTTCTTCCGTAGCTTGAAAATACAATGGATCAATAGAATTTACTGGAAGAAGGTTATGGCTTTCAATTATTCTTTTTGGAATTTTTGAATCATTATTGTAATCAGCAGAATATTGGTCTTGCTGTTGGGGGATAAATGAATAAACCAAAAGAATGAATGCAATTGCAGTTACTGCAATACCAAAATCAATCCAGTTTTTTTTCAATTACCTCATCCCACTACAAAAACAATAAACGTTAAAGGAATATAAAAAATATACTGCAGGAATCAGTTAAATTTAATAAAAATTCCGAGTATTTTCAGTATTGTATGCCCAGAATAACATTAAGAAACAGAACAAACGCTAGAATTAAAAAAGAACGTAGAGAAGAAAGAAAACAAAAAAAAGGGGGAAGAGAAATTCCTTGGAAAAGTTTATCGTTAGAAGTATCAAAGGCAAAACCAAAACAACTTTATGAACAACTTGAAATATTTAGGGAATTATTATCAGAGCCAGAAAAAATAGATATCCAGACATTAAAGCAATGGATTGCATTATCAAGAAAATTCAGAAATGCTTGCGAAAAAGCAATGAAGGTTGGGGAAGCAACTTTACAAGCAGAACTATACGAGAGAGCTGAAAGTAATGTAATTGAAGCAAAACAAAGTTCTTCGGGAAGCATTAAGAATATTAAAATTAAAGGAAAACGCTCTGAAAAAGAAATAATAGCCGGTCCCCGTATACATGCATATCCATCGAAAAAAAGGTTTATAAACATTTATATCCAGCAATAATTTATACTGTTTTTTTTACTTTTCAATAAAGTAAAGGAATTAAAGGAGGATGATTTAATTATGACACAAGCAGATCAAATGGCCCAACAGCAAGTGATATTTCTTACTGAAGGAAGCAAGAGAGTGAGGGGAAGAGACGCACAGAGAATCAATATTCTTATTGCAAAGGCAGTGGCTAATGCAGTGAAGAGTACTTTAGGCCCAAAAGGAATGGATAAAATGATTGTGGATGAATTGGGGGATGTAACGATTTCAAATGACGGTGCGACAATTCTCAGTGAAATGAGCATTGACCATCCGGCAGGAAAAATGATGGTTGAAATTGCAAAAACCCAGGACCAGGAAGTGGGTGATGGAACAACTACTGCAGTTGTTTTGGCTGGAGGATTGCTGCATAAAGCAGAGAAATTGCTGGACGACGACATTCATCCAAGCATTATAATTAATGGTTACAGGATGGCGGCAAAGAAAGCAAAGGAATATTATGAGGAAACAGCTGATGCTGTTTCATTCAAGGATGTTAAAACCTTAAAGGACATTGCAATCACTTCAATGACAGGAAAGGCTGCAGAGGCATGCACTGAACTGGCTGATTTGGTTATTGATGCAGTGAAGGCAGTTGCAGAAGAAGAAAATGGAAAGACTGTAATAGACATTGAACAGATTAAAGTGGAAAAGAAAGGCGGGACATCTCTTGCGGAAAGCCAGTTAATCAAGGGAGTTGTACTGGACAAGGAAATCGTTCACACAGGAATGCCAAGGAAAATAAATAATGCAAAGATTGCATTAATTGACTCAGCCTTGGAGATAAAGAGCCCTGAAACAGACGCAAAAATACAGATTACTTCTCCTGACCAATTACAGGGGTTTTTGGACCAGGAAGAGGGAATGCTGAGAAAGATGGTTGACAAGATAAAGAGCGCTGGAGCAAATGTTGTTGTATGCCAGAAAGGAATTGACGACATGGCACAGCATTTTTTGGCTAAAGAAAAAATAATGGCCGTAAGAAGGGCAAAGAAGTCAGACATGGATTTACTGGCGAAAGCAACTGGAGGAAAGGTTGTTTCAAGAATTGAAGACTTAAGCAAGGATGACTTGGGTTTCGCGCAGACTGTATACGAGAAAAAAATTGCGGATGAAGACATGACCTTCATTGAAGGATGCAAGAACCCCAAAGCAGTGACTATCCTGGTTAGAGGCGGTTCAGAGCACGTAATAGACGAAGCAGAGAGAGCCATTAGAGATGCAATTGGTTCAGTTACTTCAGCCATAAAAAACGGAAAAATTGTTTCAGGCGGAGGAAGTTCAGAGGTCGAGGTTGCAATGAAGTTAAGGGAATTCAGCAAGACTGTTGGAGGCAGAGAACAATTGGCTATTGAAGCTTTCGCTGAAACACTTGAAATAATTCCAAGGACTCTGGCTGAAACAGCAGGAGTTGACCCAATAGACATGCTGGTTGGATTGAGGGCAGCGCACAAGGGAAAGGAAGGAAAATACATGGGTGTTGACGTATACACAGGAAAAATCGGGAACATGCTGTCCAAAAAAGTCATTGAACCTTTGGGAGTGAAAACTCAGGCAATCAATTCAGCTGCAGAAGTGGCAGAAATGCTGTTAAGGATAGATGACATCATTGCAGGTTCTTCAAAGGCGCCAAGCATGCCCCCCAGGAGGAATGCCTCCAGGAATGGGCGGAATGGGAGAATATTAATTCTCTCCTTTTTCTTTTTTTTCTTTTTCAACTAATTTTAATTCTTTTATATTCATTTCCCCTCTAATGCCGTCCCATTTCTTTTCAGATTCAATTACTTCAAGCTTCTTCTTGAACAGCATGCAGTCCAATACAAATGTTTCTGCTTCCCCTCCCTCAAAGGCGAGATTGATTTTGTGTTTTTTCTCTAATTCAATTAATTCCTCTATTGCTTTTTTATCCAGTTCTCTTCCAAGCCATTTTTCGTCCAATCCTTGGGCGTAAACTCCGACAATAATTACCTTGTATCCCTCGGTAACTAAATTTTTCAGGTATTCGACTGCGTCAATCCCCCATAAAGGGTCAAACAAGTGAAGGTCTAAATCCTTGCAGATTTTTTCAATCCTGGTTTTCTGGTACTTTGAGGCAATTGCCCCGACAACTAAACCACTGATTTCTCCTTCTGTTCTTAATTTTTTCAGTATTGCTTTTAGTTCCTCTAATTCTTTTTCTTTTTCCCCTGAAGTGGGAGCAATAATTATCGGAACATTCATTGCCTGGGCCTGGTATTCAGTGAGATGAATATTAGGAACATGAAACATATAGGAGTCCTTTTTTTTCGGAACCATTGTTACAAGGGTTTTCACTTTCAATCCTTTCTTTACTGCCCAGGCTAAAGCATAATTAGAGTCTTTTCCTCCGGAATAAAGCACTGCAACATCCATTTGAATCAATTAATACTAAAGAATGCAAATTTTTAAAAGGCTTGGCTGGGAACTGGGTTATGTATACGAATTTACTCCTTTTTAATAATTTTTTCTTCCTTATTTGAATTGAGTTATGCAGAGTGAACTGGTTTTTCTAAAGGATTCTTATTTGAAGGAAATTGAAACAGTTGTTCTTGAAAAGGGAGAGAACTGGGTTAGTGTAGAGAAAACCATTTTTTATCCTGAAGGAGGGGGCCAGCCCTCTGATTCAGGAAAAATTGAATGGAATGGAAATTCTTCAATTGTAAAAGAAGTGAAAAAGGAAGGCGGAGTAATAAAACATTTTTTGGAAGGAGAAATTCCGAAAAAAAATAGTAAAGTGAAATTAATTCTGGATTGGGAGAAGAGATTCAGGCTGATGAGAATGCATTCCGCCCAGCACCTGCTTTCAGGAATTATTCTGGATAAGTTTGGGGCTTCTACTGTTGGAAACCAGATTCATGAGGATTACAGCAGAATGGATTTTCATCCAATTCGCTTTACGGAAGAAATGATTAAGAAAGTGGAGGAAGAATTCAATAAAGCAGTGAAAGAAGAAAAAGAAATAAAGATTTATTTTACTTCAAGAGAGGGAGTATTGAAGGGAATAGATGAAAAGAGAAGAAGGCTGTTTGACTCACTTCCTGAATTCATTAAGGAAATAAGGGTAGTGGAAATAGTTGATTGGGACAAATGCCCTTGTGCGGGAACACATGTAGGAAATACGAGGGAAATTGGTTTAATTAAGATAATCAAGCGTGAAACAAAGGGAAATGAAAGGGACAGAATTGTGTTTGAACTGGAAAATGAGTAAGTTTTTTATACATTTGGATAATTAATTTATACATGATAGAAAAGTTTATTGCCTCAAAGAGCAGGATAAAAATAATGCGTTTGTTCCTGCTTAAACCTGAAAAAGAATTTTATTTCAGGGAGATAGCAAGAGAAACAGACTCCAATACAAATTCTGTTAGACTAGAGCTTAGAGAACTGGAAAAAATCGATTTTATTTCGTCTAAAAGAAAAGGCAGGCAAAAATATTTTACAGTGAATAAAGACTTCTATATTTATGGGGAACTCAAAAGCATTTTTTTAAAGGAGTTTGGCATATTAAATGCAATAAAGGAAACAATCCCCGGCTTAAAAAAAATGGATTTTGCTTTCATTTATGGTTCTGTTGCTGAAAATAGGGAAAGAAGTGACAGCGACATAGATTTGATGATTATAGGAAAACCTGACTTAAATGAATTGAATTCAAGAATAAAAAGGATAGAAGAAGCATATGATAGAACAATAAATTACGTTATTTACTCTAAAGAAGAGTTGGTTGAAAGGAAAAAAAAGAAAACGCATTTCATTTTAAATGTGCTGAAATCAAAAAAAATAATGATTAAAGGCAGTGAATATGGACTTTGAAGGACTCGAAAACTCAGGAATAATAAAAAAGGTTGGATTCAAGGAAGAGGCAGTGAAAGAATTAATTGATTTAGCTGAAAGAGACCTAAGACTCGCAAGGAAAATGCTAAAGCAAGACTTGGACTGGGCTTTCAATATAGCATACAATTCAATGCTTCAATCAAGCAGGGCTTTAATGTTTTTTCATGGCTTTAGACCTGTAGGCAGAGACCAGCATTTGACTGTGGAAAAGTTTGTTTCAATTGCTTTGGGAGAAAAATTCAAAGAAAAAGTAAATGCATTTGACAGGATAAGAAGAAAGAGGCATACAGCAACATATGACAGGGCAGGGATAATATCCAACTACGAAGCCAATTATTGCATATCAATAGCACAGGAATTCATGGAGGAAATCAAAAAAGCAATAAAAAGGAAAAATAAACGATAACAATTAAAATGTCTTTTAACCAACAAAGGATTTGGAGAGAAAGAAAATGAATTTGCATGAATTAATGAAGAAATTCTCTGTAAAGGAAATGGATGAAGTAAAGGTTTATACTCTTGATGAGGAATTCACTGGAGTGGTAATGCACTCCAGAGGAAACAAAATATTTGTATTGAAGTTAAAGAATGGATACAATATAGGGATTCATGCAACAAGAGTAACAAAAATAGAGAAATTAGGGGAAGAAGGAAAGGAAGAAAGAAAGATTGAAGCAAAAAAAGTAGAGCATAAACCTGACTTGCCTTCAATTACAATTCTTCATAGTGGAGGAACAATTGCTTCAAGGATTGATTACAGGACTGGAGCAGTGAGCGCTTCAGTAAAGCAGGAAGAAATAGTTGAGCATGTCCCTGAATTAGAGAAGATTGCAAACATTAAATCAAAATCCATTCTTGACATGCTTTCAGGAAATATGCGGTTCTATCACTTCAAGAAAATAGCTAAAGCAATAGAGGAAGAGGCAAAAGAAGGAGTGAAAGGAATCATTTTAGGGCATGGAACTGATACAATGCATTACTCTTCTGCAGCCCTTTCTTTTATGCTTGAAGGAATTAATATTCCAGTAATAATGGTTGGCTCGCAGAGAAGCAGTGACCGAGGCTCTAGTGATTCTGCAATGAATTTAGTGTGTGCAGCAGAATTTATTACTAAAACTGATTTTAGTGGTGTAGGAATATGCATGCATGAAGGTCCTTCAGATGATAATTGTGTTATTCTTCCTGGGACTAAAACAAGAAAAATGCATTCCTCCAGAAGAGATGCATTTAAAGCAATAAATGATATTCCAATTGCAAGAATCAATTACGAGACAAGAAAGATTGAGTTCCTGAAAAAAGATTATCCAAAGAGAGATGAAGGAAGGGAATTCAAGCTAAAGGATAAGATAGAGGAAAAGGTTGGATTGCTTAAAATTCATCCGGACATGAAACCAGAAGAAATTGAATTCTTTGAAGAGAAAGGCTATAAGGGACTGGTATTGGAGGGAACTGGTTTAGGAAATGCTCCGGTAGTGGCAAAAGAAGAAGGCACAGAGATTAATGCAAAGATTCTTGAAGCAATAAGGAAATTAGTGGATAAAGGCTGTGTAGTGGTAATGACTTCCCAAACCATTTACGGAAGAGTGCAAATGAATGTCTATTCCTATGGAAAGGACTGCCTTGAAGCAGGAGTTATTCCAGGAGAAGACATGACTCCGGAAACTGCTTTCATTAAATTAGCCTGGTTATTGGGAAATTATTCCAAAGAAGAAGCAAAGGAACTTGTTGGAAAGAATTTAAGGGGAGAAATAACTCCCTGCAGTACAATTAAAGGATTCGATGTAGAATTTAAATAAAATCCTGCACTACTATTTCATATAAAAGGGAAGCAGCGGTTGTTTGGGTTATTTTTTGCTCGTCAGGAGCGACTTCAACTAAATCCATTCCAACTAATTTTCCTTTCAGTGAGGAAATTAAATCAATAACTTCTACATAACTTAATCCTCCTGGTGCCGGTGTTCCTGTTCCGGGAACAAATTTCATATCCAGCACGTCAATGTCTATTGAGAGATAGAATTTCTTTCCCTTAGTGAATTCACTTAATTCCTTTTTTACTTTTGATAAATTCTTCCTTGTTTCTTCTGCCGGATAGCTTTTTATTTTTTCTTTCTTTATGAATTCATATTCTTCTTTTGAAGAATTTCTTATTCCTAATTGGAAGACATTTTCCTTCGGAATGAATTTCATTGCTTTTCTCAGCCACGTCCCGTGATGCAACCTCTCTCCTGAAAGCAGATCAGGATGGGCATCGAAGTGAATTATTAATGGCTTTTCTTTTTCAAATGCTTTTAAGGAACCATAAGTGATTGAGTGTTCGCCTCCCAAAACACACGGAATCTTTTTTCTTTCAAGTATTTTTCTGTTTAATTCTTCTATTCTTTTCATTGTTTCTTCTACGTCTCCGTGCTCTACTTTTACGTCTCCCAAATCATGGGTTTTTGTTTTGTCAAAGTAATTTATGCCTTTGCTTTGAACAAATGAACCTAACCCAAAAGAAATCTCTCTTATTGCATTTGGTCCAAATCTTGCTCCAGGTTTTTCACAAGTAGTTGCATCCAATGGAACTCCATAGATAATTACCTTTGCCTGTTCCTCCGGGAAATTCATTCCTCCAAAGACAAATTCTGGCCCAAGCAAGTGAAATGCTTCTTCTTTCAGACTCATTTTATAATATTTTGAAGGAAAGTCTTTTTAATTAAAAGATTTCATTATTTAAGTGATTGAATTGGATGAAAAGAAGTTAACTAAAAACAAAGAGGTTGAACACTGCTCTGTTAACTTTGAATTAAGTGTTCTTTTGAACGGCATAACGCTATTCATTGGACTTATCTTGCTTCTCAATGCAATTTACAAATTCTTTCCATTAAATGAGCTTTATGAAATAATAAACCTTGTTTTTCCGATTGAATATATTTGGGTCCTTGGAGGGATATCTGTTTTTTTGGTTTTTTTTGTTGTGCCATTTATCCTAATCATCCAAGAAAAAGTAAAAAAAGTTCCGTCCAATTTAATTGAAGGAATACTGTGGTGGATTGTTCACAATATAAGGTATTTCTTTTTTCTATTGATTTCTATTCCTTTTCTGCTTTTTATTACATTTGTTTTTTCAATAAATCCAAGAGAGGTTCCATTAACCTACTTGATTTTATCTTGTTTCTTAATAATTGCTGGTATAATGAATTTGAGAAGGCTATATTTGCACAATCCAAAATTTAGGGAAATGATTAAAATAAAAAAACAATCATAAAATAATTTTTTGGTGTAAAAAATGAAGATTCTTGCTGTTTGCGGTTCGCCGAGGAAGGGAAATACTGAGGCAATGCTGAAAAGGATACTGGATGGAGCAAAAGGGAATGGAACGGAAATTGAATTAGTGTTGCTTAGGGATAAAGACATTAAGCTCTGTGATGGTTTGGCTCAGTGTGAAAACACTCATTCCTGCGTGATTCAGGATGAAATGATTCCTCTTTACGGGAAAATATTTGCTGCTGATTTAATTGTTTTGGGTTCGCCTACTTACTTCAATAATGTTTCTGCCTTAATGAAGAACTTTATTGACAGAATGAATCCTTTCTGGGAGGATGAAAGGCTGAAGGGAAAAAGGGTTGTGTTGGTTTCTGTTGGCGGGCAGGGAGGGAG
The DNA here is from genome assembly GCA_043815885.1 of archaeon. Taxonomy (GTDB): domain Archaea; phylum Iainarchaeota; class Iainarchaeia; order Iainarchaeales; family 1-14-0-10-31-34; genus JBDRIL01. The sequence goes on from JBDRIL010000011.1 coordinate 9,863, forward strand.
TTCAGTTAAAAAATGCGAGAATGCAATGAGGGAGTTCTGTGAAATCTGCAGAATGAAGGTAATTGATTCCCTCAGAGCAAAGGCTGATTCTCAGAATCAGGCTCAAAAGAACGAGAAATTAATGAAGAAATGCTTTGAGTTTGGGAAAAAGTTGGCAGAAAGAAAGAATTAATTTAAAACAGTTTTCTTTTACTTTAATATCAAAAGACATTAAAAAAGTTTTATAATTAATGTCTTTTGATAGTTATCAAAGGACAAAAATATGGAAACAAAATTTGTCCTTTGATATAATTTAGAGTGATGGGAATTGATTGATTTAAACCTTCCAGCAATTTTTGGGATTCAGGGAGAAAAAATACTTATTGCATTAGTAATTGTTGTAGCTTCTTTTGTTGTTGGAAAAGTCCTTTACTATTTGTTTAAGGTTTGGGGCAGGAAAATTACTGCTAAAACCCAGAATCGGTTTGATGATGTATTCATTGATATTGTGGAAGAGCCAATTGTATTTATTCTGGTGATAATTGGAATTTTCATTGCATTCAGTCAGCTTGGAATAACCAATACTGGAATAATTGATTTATTCAATAAAATTATTGCTACCTTGGTGATTCTTGCTGTTAGCTTCTTTTTGATTAAGCTTGCTGATGCATTGATTGAATTATTTTTGGTTCCGATTACTGCAAAGACAAAAAGCACTCTGGATGACCAGCTTCTCCCGCTTCTTTCAAAGGGAATTAAATTAATTCTGGGAATCATTGCCCTGATCATTGTTCTGAGTAATTTTGGAATAAATGTTACTGCATTGATTGCTGGATTGGGTATTGGTGGCATTGCTATTGCTTTTGCTGCTCAGAAAACCATTGAAAACATTTTTGGAGGGGGTTTCTCTCCTTATGGATAAATCCTTCAGAGTAGGAGATAAAATTAAGCTTGAATCAGGATTGTTTGGAACTGTAAAGGATCTTGGAATCAGAAGCACTAAAATCCAGACTCCTGATAACGAAATAATTGTTATACCTAATTCAATTCTGGCTAATTCAATACTGCAGAATGCTGCTCTTCCTACCTCCAGAACAAGGGTAAATGTTGATTTCGGTGTAGTGTATGGAAGCAATGTAGAGCAAGTGAAGAAGATTGCAGTCCAGGCAATAAAGGGAATGAAGGATGTGTTGCCTGAACCTGCCCCGAATGTTGACTTTGTTGCTTTGGGGGATTTTTCACTGAATTTCACTTTAAGGTTCTGGGTGAAGAGATGGCAGGACGTATGGCCTAACAAATTAGAGGCAAGAAAGAGAGTCTATGAAGCATTGAATAAGGCAAAGATTAACTTTGCTTTCCCTACCCAGACAGTTCACCTGGAAAAAGGAAGCTAATTAGTGACATCCTCCTCACACTAAAGTATGAGGCTTCCGTGGTCGACAACTGAAACACTTTTAGGAATCTTTCTTTTCACTGCCACGGTTAAGGGCATTGCCACATTGCCCGCTTCACCAAACATATAGCTTGATGAAAAAGTTTTTGCGAGATTTATTGCTGCATTCAAATCAGCGTTCAACTCATAACCACAGTCCTTACACTTAAAAACTGAACCAATTCTATTGCTTTTACTTGTAAAACCACATTTATTGCAACGCTGAGAACTAAATCTTGGAGAAACGTATGCAACAGGAACGCCATTCCAAGCAGCCTTATATTCAATAAAAAACTGTAACTGCCTGAAACTCCAAGAATGAATCAAGCCATTAACCTTCTTACTTGACTTCACTCGATTCCTAATATGCTTTAAGTCCTCTAAAACAATTACAGGGTCTTTAACCTGCAGTGCTTGTCTTACGATGAGCGCACTAACTTTATGATTCAAGTCCTGCATAAAATGTTTCTCCTTATATTTACTCTTTTTTACTCTCCAAAGTTTCTTTAAACGCATTAACTGTCCTCTGAATTTACTGAAATGCTTTCTAACAGCAATAGCCTGCCTTCCAGAAAAAAACCTTACACTCAAAGGCTTGTCTTTCCAAATCACAGAAGTGGAAATATTATTCAAGCCTAAATCAACGCCAACAGGAACACTATTTCTATCCGGTTCTTTTATGATCACCTCCTTTTTAACAACAACATAAAAGAAAAAATCTCTTCCACGCTTAACCAAATCAACGCAAGCCATTCCAAGTTCTTTATTCAATAATTTCCTCAAATACCTATATTGATGCCTTTGTCCCAGCAAAGGAACAAATACTCTGCCAGAACAAGTTGAAATAGAAGCAAAAAACTCAAGCTTGTTATCAGTTTTAATTACTTTAAAAGTTCTAGCATCCAACCTAACAGGAACTCCGTCAGAAAAAACAGGCACAGAAACCTTTAGACCTTTCTTTTTTCTATTCAAATAAGACTTAAATGCTTCAAAAGCCTTATCCCTAGAAGACTGCAGCAAAGCAGAAGGCAAAGGAGAAGACTTCCTCAATTCACTATAAGTCAATTGATGCAAAGCATTCCTAGAAACAACTTTTCTCTCAGCCATTACCCTGACATAATAATTCAATAACGTCTCATTCTCAGTAAGCAACTCCAAAAATGCTTTCTTAACCTTGGTTGGATTAAACACTTTAACCTTAACAGTTTTAAAAACTTGCATACAATAAAAAGAGTGATTAGAGGATTATAAACCATTTCGGGAGAGTAGATTGCCGATGAAATTTTTCTTTCACCAACAATTTTCCCTACAAAACCACGAAAAACCCTGTTGACTTATTCAACAACCAAAACTGTTGGTTTTTCACGGCTAATTAATAAATTCTTTAGCCCTCTAATTATTAGTGATTGGAATGGAAATAGATTACAGGGAGACAGGATTGAAGGTAGGATTGGAGGTTCATCAGCAACTGGATACTGGAAAGCTTTTTTGCAGGTGCCCTTCCATTCTGAGAGATGATTCCCCTGATACAGTGCTTAACAGAAGATTAAGGCCTGTTGCATCTGAATTGGGGAAGTATGACCCTGCTGCATTGGAAGCATTCAGGAAAGGCTTGAGCTACAAATACGAATTTTTTGATGATTCAAATTGTTTGGTTGAAGCAGATGAAGAACCGCCAATGGAAATGGATTCTGAAGCCCTGGGAATTGTTCTCCAGATTGCTTTAATGAGTGAATCAAGTATCCTGAATGAACTGCATGTAATGCGGAAACAGGTGATTGACGGTTCAAACACAAGTGGATTCCAGAGGACTGCAATGATTGCATTGGGAGGAAAATTAAAGCTGAAGAAAAAGGAAATAGGAGTTCAAACAATTGTATTGGAAGAGGATGCTGCCCGTCCAATGAGCAAGAGTGAAAAAGAGATTGTTTACAGATTGGATAGAATGGGGATTCCGTTAATTGAATTGGCAACTGAACCCGAAATATTTTCTCCAGAAGAAGCAAGGGAAGCAGCTTTGGCAATAGGAGAATTATTCAGGAGGACAGGAAAGGTAAAGAGGGGTTTAGGTTCAATAAGACAGGACGTAAATATTTCTATTGCAAAGGGAGCAAGGATAGAGGCAAAAGGAATACAGGAACTGGAATTAATCGGGGAATACGTTAAGGGGGAAGTGGAAAGGCAATTGAATTTACTGGAGGTAAAGAGGGAATTAACAGAGGAAAGAAATTTGAAGGAAGAAGAATTAAGCTCAAAGGCAATTGAATTAAATGAATTGCTTAAGGATTCAACTTCAAAATTAATTAAGGGAAATCTAAGCAAAGGAAACAAAGTGTTGGGAGTGAAATTAAAATCATTTAATGGATTGCTGGGAAAGGAATTGCAGCCCAACAGAAGGCTTGGAACAGAGTTTGCTGATTATGTGAAGGCAAGAAGCGGACTGAAAGGAATAATTCATTCAGATGAGCTTCCTGCATACGGAATTACCGAAAAAGAGAAAAAAGAAATAAGTGAAAGGCTGGAGTGCGGGGAAGGAGATGCTTTTGCCTTTGTTTTGGGAGAAAGAGAAAAAGCAGAGAAAGCGATTTCAGTTGTGATTGAGAGAGCAATTTATTGCTTGAAGGGAGTGCCGGAAGAAACAAGGAATGCGATTGGAGAAGGAAATACCGAATACTCAAGGCCTTTGCCTGGGGCTGCAAGAATGTATCCGGAAACAGACATCAGATTAATCAGGGTGGATGAAAAGGAATTAGAGGAAATGAAGAAGAACCTTCCTCTGAGTATAGAGCAGAGATATTTATTGTATTTGAATAATTATAAATTGAATTCTCAGTTGGCTGAAAAAATGAAGCTAAGCAATTACGCTCCGTTCTATGAGAAACTAGTTGGAAAAGGCCTTGATGCTACAAATTCTGCTGTACTGCTTCTGGAGGGATTAACGCAATTAAAGAGAGAGAGAATTGCCGTAGAAAAAATCTCCAATGAAATGATTGAAGAGGTTCTTCTTGCATTAAAGGAAGAAAAAATTACGAAAGAAGTAATGCTGAAGGTTTTAAGTGAATGGATAAAGAAACCATCCAAAAAATTAAAGGAAGTAATTGATTCCCTTGAACTGGAAAAAATCAGCGAAAAGGAACTGAAGAAATTAATAAAGGAAGTAATTGAGAAAAATGAAGCTTTATTCAAGACTCCAAATGTAAACATCCAGTCAGCCTTAATGGGAGACGTAATGATTCAGGTAAAAGGCAGGGCCTCAGGGAAACTAGTGAACAAAATTTTAAGCGAAGAATTAGAGAAGATGGAAAAATGATTAGTCATGCCCCAAAAAAACAACCATTTAAAAAAATTAATTTTTTGGATTTAGGGTTTGGTGATACTAAAAGATTAAGGGAAATGGCAAGAAGGAAAAGAAGTAAAAATAGAGGATTAATGGGGGCAGAATTTGAAAAGCAGAAAGCAAATTGTTTCCTCAACTGATAAAGGAATTCATTAACGACAAAAAAATCTAGGACGGCAACTTTTTCTAATTCAGTATTTTTGTATTGGTGAAACAAAATACTTATAAATTATTTGGTATATACCTGTATATACTATGCTTAGGACGATTAATGTTGGGGAAGAGATTGAAAAAGAAGTTGTCAGGTTTGGGAATGGGAGCATTGTTTACACTCCAAAAAAATGGATCGGAAAGAAAGTTCTGGTTATTTTGGAGGAAAGGCCTTTAGACGTAAAAGGAGAGGTAATGGAAATATTGAAGCCGCATCTTGAAAGCGTTAAAGGAGTTTTCCTGCATGGATCTTTTGCCAGAAACGAGCAGACAAGTGATTCAGATGTCGATGTACTGGTTGTCAGTGACAAGAAATTTAAGTTAGGAAAAGCAGAGAGGTTTGATTTCACTGTAATTGATGAAGAAACCTTGAGGAAGGAGTTAAAAGGAAGTGACCCTTTCTACATTTATTCTGTTCTCAAGGAAGCCAAACCTATCCTGAATGAAGAACTATTAAAGGAATTAAGGGAAATAAAAATCAATAAATACGACTTCAAGTGGTTGTTGGAGGAAAGCGAAAGCGCGTTAAAGATTGCTGAAGAATTCTTGAAGCTTGACAAATTACAGAAAAGAAAGAAACTTGATTCAATTGCCATAATTTACACCATGATTTTAAGATTGAGGAGACTTTTCTTGGTTAAATGCCTTCTAAAAAACAAGGATTACTCAAACAAAGAATTCAGGGCATTCCTGAATAAAAAAGGCCTGTCGAAAGAATTGGTTGAAGATTTTTATGACATTTATAGGGCTGAGAGAGATGAACGAAAAACAATGAAAAGTGTTTCCATTGAAGAGAGTGAAAGATTATGCCAAATAACCAATAATGAAATAAATGAAATGAAAGGGAGTTGGAAAAAATGGCGTCAAAAAAGAAAGCATTAAAAGGGATAAAAAGCATTGAAAAGAGATTAGAAGAACACGAAGAAAAACTCGCTAAAGCAATACCGGAAGAAGGAATGCAGTACTTAACGCGAGACATTCACAGATTAAAGAAACAAAAAGAGAAAAAAGAAAGGCAATTGTAAAGGAAACCAATCAATTCTAATCCATTAAAAAAACTTTAGTGGCTCTTTATTAATTGAAATGAATAATTGTTCTTTTGTTTCTTTTTCGGATGCAAGGAAATGCCTGAAGAAGAGGCTTCCTGATTTTCATAAGGGAGAAGCTGGAACAGTGCTTGTTGTTGGAGGGAGTAAGGACTATATTGGTTCTCCTGCATTGGCTGGATTGAGTGCATTGCGAAGTGGAGTGGATTTAGTGAAGGTTGCTGCCCCGGAGAATGCTGCTTACTGCATTAATTGTCTTTCCCTTGATTTGGTTACGGCTAAATTTGACGGAGACTACTTCAATAAAAGCCATGTAAAAGAAATCACTTCTTTAAGCAAGGAATTTGATTCAGTTCTTTTGGGAAATGGAATCAGCTTGAATAAAGGGACAAGAGAATTCATGAGAAAATTGATTCCAAAAATAAAGAATAATTTAATTCTTGATGCAGATGCGATAAAGGCAGCAAAAGGATTGAAATTGAAAGGAGTTTTATTGACTCCGCATATGGTTGAATTCAAGGAAGTTTTTGGAGAAATTCCCCCACTAAAATTAAGTGAGAGAATTAAATTAGTAAAAGAAAAGGCAGGGAAGAGCAATTCAGTTATTTTGTTGAAGGGAAGGATTGACGTAATCGCTGAAAAGGAAAAAACAAAGCTTAATTCCACTGGCAATGCAAGGATGGCTGTAGCAGGGACAGGAGATGCATTGGCTGGATTAGCTGCAGGGTTTGCTGCCCAGTGCGGAGACTTATTTGATGCTGCGTGTGCTGCTGCATTTGTGAACGGAAAGGCAGGAGAACTTCTGGCAAGAGAAAAAGGCAATTCATTTATTGCTTCTGATTTAATTGAAGTTTATCCTAGAATATTAAAGAAAAAATAAAAAAAGGATTATATCAAAAGACATTAATTATGGAACTTTAATGTCTTTTGATAGCTATCAAAGGACAGATTTTGTTTCTATATTTTTGTCCTTTGATATTAGTCTACTTGCTCAAATCGTGCCTGGAAGAACCTTAGGTCTTTTGGCTCGTGGACCATGTTCAGGCCTTTTGCCTTGTCCCTGTTTTCATGGCATCTGATTGCCGAGTCTGCAACGAATTCCATGTGGGAGTTAGTGTAAACCCTTCTTGGAATTGTCATTCTAACTAATTCCAGTTTTGGGTAAATGTTTTCTCCTGTTTCTGGATCTCGGCCCTTGCTTACTGCGCCTCTTTCCATGGTTCTTACTGCTGCATCCTCGTAAACCAATGCAGTTAATGCCTGTGCAGGGAACTGCTCTCTGGGTAAGTGAGGCAGGAATTTCAGTGCATTCAGGTAAACTGCATGTCCTCCTGCTGGCCTTACAATCGGAACCTTTGCCTTATCCAGTAAATCCCATAAATACTGTATTTGTCCTATTCTGAATGAAAGATAAGTTGCATCTGCTCCTTCCACTAAACCTCTTGCTAATGCTTCCATGTCTCTTCCGGCCATCCCTCCATAGGTATGCAATCCTTCATATACTACTACCCTGCTTCTGCATGACTCATATGCTTGCTTGTCGTGGCTTGCAATGAATCCGCCAATATTAACCAGACAGTCTTTTTTTGCACTATAGGTGCAGTAGGCAGAATAACTCATCATTTCTTTAAGGATTTCAGGAATTGTTTTGTCTTTATAGCCTTTTTCTCTGCTCTTAATGAAATAAGAATTTTCTGAAGAACGGGTTGCATCAATATGGACCGGAATCTTGTATTCATCGCATAATTCCTTTACCTTTCTGTAGTTTTCCATTGAGACTGGCTGGCCGCCGGCCATATTGCAGTCTGCTTCAACGCTCACAAAAGGAATTTTTTCAACACCATTTTCTTCAATCACTTTCTCTAACTTCTTTAAATCAATGTTTCCCTTGAAGGGGTGCTCTGATTCAGGGTCATGGGCTTCATCAATTATTACGTCAACCATTTTTCCTCCAGGGATTTCTACATGCTGTTTGGAGGTAGTGAAGTACATGTTTCTTGGGACAATGCTTCCCTCTTTAGTCAGGCAACTGAAAAGTAAATGCTCTGCGCCTCTTCCCTGATGAGTTGGAACAGTGTACTCATAGCCAAGGATTTTTTCAATTGAATCCCATAAATGCCTGAAATTCTTGCTTCCAGCGTAAGCTTCATCCCCTAACATTAATCCAGCCCACTGATTTTCACTCATTGCATTGGTTCCAGAATCAGTCAGTAAATCAATATAAACATCCTCTGATTGAAGCAGAAATGTATTGAATCCTGCCTCTCTTATTGCTTCCTTCCTTCTTTTAGGGGAAGGAAGATTTATTGGTTCAACCATCTTTATCTTGTATGGTTCAGCTAATACCCTTTTTTCAGTTGCCATTAAATAACCCCCTCTCGCCCAATTATTTAACTGCTGCAAGGCTTTTTATTTCTTTTGCAGGCAAAAAAACAAAAACTATTTATTTCTCTTCCTTCTTTATTTTAATCGCATGGAGAAAATGATTGAAATAATTGAATTCTTTCCTGAACAATGTAAGGAAGGATTAAGGATTGGAAAGAAGTTCAAGGCTCCAAAAAAGAAATTCAGTAATATTGTTGTCCAGGGAATGGGCGGTTCAGGGGTAACTGGGCTTATTTTGAGGGATGTGCTGAAAGAGGAATTAAAGATTCCTATCTTTATTAATTCAACTTATTCTGTTCCTGCATTCATTGATAAAAATACTTTATTTATTGCAGTGAGTTATTCCGGCAATACGGAGGAAACAATTAATGCAGCAAAAGAAGCATTGAAGAAAAAAGCAATAGTGATTGGAATTTCTTCAGGGGGAAAATTAAAGCAGTTACTGAAAAAGAATTGCATTTCCATTCCTTCTGGTTTTCCTCCAAGGGAAGCCACTGGATACCTTGTAGTTCCATTGCTTGTATTATTCAGTAAATTAAAATTGATTAAGCCAAAGGAAAAGGAAGTGAATGAATTCATTGAATTAATTAAGAAAAACAAGGAAGAAGTAAGTGATAAGGCCTGGAGGCTGGCTGAGAGAATGGATGGAAGGATTCCGGTATTTTATGCGACGGATTCCTTTCAATCGATTTCCTTTAAGTGGATGACTCAAATAAATGAAAACGCAAAGAATTTTGCTCATTCCTCTTTCTTTCCTGAAATGAATCATAATGAGCTTAACGCAAAGGATGGATTTGAGTATACTTACATTGTTTTCCTGAGAAAGGAAAAAGAACTTCCTGAAATAGAAAAGAGACTGAAGGTTACAGGGGAAATTTTAAGGAGTTATACTGATGTAGTTGAAGTAAAGGCAAGAGGAAACTCCCTTCTCGCACAAATGTTTTACTTGATTTATTTTGGGAGTCTGACTTCACATCATTTGGCCATAATCCGCAATATTGATCCCCTGCCAGTACCAGCAATAGATTACTTAAAGAAGAGACTAAAGGGATGAGGTGAGGCAATGAAGCAGGCAATCGGAGTTGACATTGGGGGAGGCACTATCAGGAGTGCGTTAGTGAATGAAAAAGGAAAGGCAGTGAAATTCAGGATTGTTGAAACCGAGGCAGGAAAAGGAAAAAAAAGAATAATGAAGAATCTGATTCAAGCGATTTCTCTTGTCTTTCCTGAAAACAAAAAGATTGCTGGAATTGGAATTGGTTTTGCCGGGGCAGTTAATCCAAAAAAAGGAATTGTAGTGCAGTCACCCCATATTTCTTCAATGAATAAAGTGAACATAGTGAAAGAGGTTGGAAAAAAATTCAGGCTTCCAGTTTTTTTGGAGAATGATGCAAATGTGTTTGCCTTGGGGGAAGCAGTTTATGGAGCGGGAAAAAAATACAATATAATTGTCGGGCTTACGTTTGGGACAGGAATTGGAGGGGGGATGGTAATAGAGAAGAAAGTATATGAAGGTTCCTCCAATATCTTTGAAGTAGGCCATATGAGCATTAATTTTTTAGGCCCGAAATGCCCTTGCGGGGGCAGCGGATGCTGGGAGGAATATGTTTCAATCAGGGCAATAATGCGGAGGACAGAAGCATTAATTGAGGGAAGGAATTCTCTCCTTCATAAAATGTGGCCGCTCTCCCCGAAAAAAATAGATGAAGCAGAAGCAAGAGGAGATAAAGTTGCAAGGGAAATTTTGAAGGAAACTGGATATTATTTTGGAGTGGGCTTGGCTAATTTAGTGAATGTATTGAATCCGGATGCAATTATAGTGGGCGGAGGAATTGGAAAAAGCAAGGTAATTGTAAAAGAAGGAATAAATGTAATGAAAAAGCGTTCCTTCAAGCAGGCATGGAAAAAAGTAAAAGTAATTAAAAGTAAATTCAAGAATAGAGCGGGAGTTATTGGAGGGGCTGCATTGGTTTTCTCTAAAAGAGGCGCAAGAAAATGAATGAAATGGGTCAACCGTTAATTTCCCTTACAACGGATTTTTCTACCCGAAGCGAGGCAGTAGGGGTAATGAAGGCAGTAATACTGAAAATCTGCCCTGGGACAAGGATTGTTGATGTATGCCATCATGTAGAGAAATTCAATTTAAGGGAAGGCGCCTGGACTTTAGAGGCGGCATTAAGCTATCTCCCAAAAGGAATTCATGTAGGAGTAATTGACCCAGGAGTCGGGACAGAGAGAAGAGGAATAATAATTGAGACAAAGAGAGGAGATTTTTTGGTTGGGCCTGACAACGGAATACTCATTCCTGCAGCAGAGAGATTAGAGGGGATAGTTAAGGCAGTGGAAATAAAGGAAGAAAAGTATTTGCAGAAACCTGTTTCTCCTTCATTTCATGGAAGGGATGTGTTTGCTTCAGTTGCAGCTTATCTTGCAAGAGGCATTGCCATTGAAAAATTTGGCCCAAAGCTGGATGGAAAAGAGTTGGTTGAAGCTCCATACAAAAAAGGTGAATTAAAGAAAGGTGCATTGGAAGGAGAAGTGGTGCATATTGATGGATTCGGCAACTGCGCAACAAATATTTCAAGTGAATTGCTTAAATTAATTGATTTAAAGAAGGGAGACTTTGCATTAATTAAATTAAGCCGAAAAGAATTCAAGTTAAGGGTTCTGGATACCTTTGGAGAGACAATGATTGGAGAGGGAATGCTGATGGATGACACCTATGGAAGGATTGCTCTTTCCGTTAACCAGCAGAGTGCAGCAGAAAACTATTCAATTAAAATTGGTGATATTGTAAGAATTAATAAGGCGGAAAAGAAATGAGCAAAGAAAAACAAAAAGAGAACGCTGCAAGAGAAGCAATTAAATTTGTTAAGGATGGAATGATTGTTGGTTTAGGGACTGGATCAACTACTGATTATTTTGTTAAACTATTGGCTGAGAGAGTGAAAGAAGAAAAATTGCAGCTTACCTGTGTTTCCACTTCCAAGAAAACAAATGAATTAGCTGCGGGTTTAGGGCTGAAGGTAGTTGGAATTAATGAAGTGGAAAGAATTGATGTAGCTGTAGACGGCGCTGACCAGGTTGACAGGAAAAAGAGAATGCTTAAAGGATTGGGGGGATATGCTTTTCTCAGAGAAAAAGAAGTGGATTACAAGGCAGAAAAATTAATTATTATAATTGATGAAGGAAAACTAAGCAGGGAATTAGACAAGGAAGTCCTGATTGAGGTGGCCCCAGCCTTAACAGAAAAAGTCATAAGGGAACTAATAGAAAAATTCGATGAAGCAGAAATAGAGCAGATAACTGAAGGATGCGCGGCAAAAGAGACCGACAACAAGAATTACGTGGTTAAAATGAAGTTCCCGGAGCCAATAAAGAATCCTGAAAAAATCGAAAAAGAGATTGACTTAATCCGGGGAGTGAAAGCAAACGGAATATTCAACAAAAAATGCATTGTAATAATTGGAAAAGACGAAGGAGTAGAAGTTTTAAATTAGAACATTCCCTTTGCCCCTTTGCGTGCTCTTCTAAAGCATTTGGCGTGCCAGTACTGTCCTGCCCATTTCTTGTCTGTTCCTGCCCCGCCGCATAAAGCGCATGGCTCTGAATACTTTCCTTCCGGAACTGTTTCCTTTCCGTGTTTTTTGTCTATTTCTTCTTTCTTTTTTTTCACGAAATCCATTAAACCCATTCAATTCACCAACACTATTAATTATCATTAATTATTTTAATTAATCCCTCGTGAAGTAAACCATTTGAGGCCAATACATGGGAAGGGAATTCAGGTAAAGCTGTGCCGTCTGGCTGGGTTATTGTTCCCCCTGCCTCTTTTACTATTATTGAGGAAGCCGCAATATCCCATGGCCTTAAATTATACTCCCAATAGAAATCAAATCTTCCGCAGGAAACAAAACACATGTCCAGTGCAGCTGAACCCAGCCTCCTGAAAGACTTGGATTTAACTAAAAAGGTTTTAATTAATGAAAGCGTTTTTTCCATTAAAGGGCCCCTCTCATAGGCAAACCCTGTGGCAAAAAAACAGTCTCTTAAATCTGTTTTCCTTGAAACACTGATTCTCTTTCCATTCATAAAAGCGCCTTTTCCTTTCTCTGCAACAAACAATTCTTCATGGAATGGGTCAAGCACTACTCCAAGAATTATTTCTTCTCCCTGCTTTAATCCAATTGCAGTGCAAAAGAATGGAAGCCCGTGGGCAAAGTTAGTTGTGCCGTCAATCGGATCAATAATCCAGCAGTAATCAGAAGAAGTTTCTTCTTTTCCTTTTTCTTCTGAATAAATGCTGTGGTCTGGAAATGATTCCTTTATTGTTGAAATTATTTTTTTCTCTGCCTCTAAATCAGCCTTTGTAAGAATTTCTTTCTCTGATTTGTCACTCAGCCTTTCAGCTCTTCCGTACTGGCTCATTATTATTTTTCCTGCTTCTTTTGCTGCCTTAACTGCAGTTTTAGTGAATTCATTCATCTTTTTCTCTTCCCCCCCAACAACTCATCAAATTTTTTCTCCAATCCTAGAGGCATCAAAACCGATTTTTTAAATTGATTTAAACTTCCCTCAAGAGTTCTGCGCTCGTCTTCTAGTTTTTTAATTTTCTTCGCTATTTCTTCGGCTTTTCTGGAATCAGTGTGGGCATCAACTCTAGCCATTAAGCTTTGTTCTGTTTCCTTTAATAAAACGATTCTGTAAAGATTCTGTCGTGCTTTACTCCAAAGATTTTCGCTTATCTTGTGCAGATTCCCGCTTTTCACTCTCGCCTCCCACAAAGACTTTGAATTTCT
>JBDRIL010000012.1:0-24467 GCA_043815885.1 archaeon
TTTTAGGTTGTCGTTACTGGAATCATAGTAGCTTATGTGTGGTTTGTCATTACTGTCTATTGCTATTGAGGTAAATTCTCCTACAAACCCCCCACTGTCCACTGTTTCTGTGTGCCATTGGTTTCCGTCGTGATAGGCATACTTCAAGTCTGCGCCTTTTCCTACAGCGCCATAGTAGCTTATGTGTGATTTGTCATTACTGTCTAATGCAATTGATGTGTCTTGCCCTGCTATTCCTTGACTATCTACTGTTTCTGTGTGCCATTGGTTTCCGTCGTGATAGGCATACTTCAGGTCTCCGTTAGTGGAATCGAAGTAGCTTATGTGTGGTTTGTCGTTGCTGTCTATTGCTATTGATGTATATTTCCCTACGTTTCCTTCATTGTCTACTGTTTCTGTGTTCCATTGGCTTCCATCATAATAAGCGTATCTTAGCTCTTGATTAACGGCATCCCTGTGGCTTATATGAGGCCTGTCGTTGCTATCTAAGGCGATATCAGGGTATTGTCCCATTCCAATTTCGCCTTCTACTATTTCTATGTACCACTCACTTCCGTCATAATAAGCGTATTTTAGTCCGTCGCTGTTTCCAATGTAGGCTATGTGTGGGTTATTAGAACTGTCTATGGCAATAGACTCAAATGAACCAACTGAGTCGTTGCTATCCACAGTCTCTATATGCCATGCATTGCCTTTATCGGTTGTATCGGGTATTGAGGTATTGATTGGAATTAGTTTTGCGAATCCGGTTGTAAATGTAATGCTAAGCAGTAAGATTAATGAGATTAGTATTGTTGAAGTGATTTTTTTATTCATTTTTATTTATCCCTCCTGAGGGGTATATTATTCATTAATTAATCTAGTATATATAGTGTTGGATTATGTTTAAAAACAGGGTTTTTTTAAGGCCTTATTTCCTTCTTTCCAGGAGGGAATCCAGTGCATGAAATGGATCCATTACCTTGAATTGGAAGGCGTCTCTTTTAATTAACTTTAATTCAACCAAGTCAGAGAGTATTTTTTCAGCAATTTCTTCCTCTATTTCCAGTAACTCAGCCACTTCATCCAGATACATTTCATTGTACATTATTAGTGCCTGCAATACTTTTGCATGGGATTCAGAGAAAAAAGGGCCGGAATTTTCTTTTGATGCTTTCAGAATTGTTAATTCAGCCAGATTCATTTCCTTTCTTCCCGGAGAGGGGAAAAATAAGGGGAAATGCATTCACATTCCCCCCATATTTCTGTCCAACTCTCTAATTAATTGCGCTGCGGGGATTAATATAAATAAGGTTAAAAAAAAGTCAACTTATTGGTTTAATTTTTAGAGTTTTTTTTCTTTTGCTATCAACTCTTTTTTGGCTAATTTCAGTAATTCCTTTCCTTTAGAGGTAATGGAATAAATTTTTTTGTTTTTTTTCCTTTTTCCTTCCACAAAACCCCTTTTCTCCAGCTTATACAGTACAATGTATGCAGTGACATTTCCCGGAAGGAAATCAAACTCTTCTTTTATTTTTTTCCTTAAGAGATAGGCGTGGGAGGGTTCCTTATTCAATAAAGAAAGAAGGTAAATCCATAATACCTCAATAGTGAGCTTTGAATGAAGCCTCTTTATTTCAGTTGAATTCATTAATTCCTTCATTCCAAAGAATAAGGAGAAAGGAAAAATTTAAATAGAGAAAGGACTATTTTATACTTATAAAGTATTTTATAACCATAAAATAGTGGTGTTATGGGCAAAAAAATAAGGGTTGCGGTTGCAGGAGTAGGGAATTGTGCTTCTTCTTTAATCCAGGGAGTGCATTACTATAGTGGAATAATCTCTAATGATTCTCCTGTTCCGGGATTAATGCATAACGTTTTTGGAGAATATAAGATAAAGGACATTGAGTTTGTTGCTGCTTTTGATATTGATGAAAGAAAAGTTGGAAAGGATTTAAGCCAGGCCATTTTTGCTAAACCCAATTGCACTGCGGTATTCCAAAAAGACATCCCTGAATTGGGGGTCGAGGTTTTAAAAGGACCAGTACTGGATGGAGTTGCAAAACACATGGCTGATTATCCTTTGGACAGAAGATTTTCCCTCTCAAAAGAACCTCCAGTGGATGTTGCAGCAGAATTAAAGAAAGCAGAAGCAGACGTACTCATAAATTATATGCCTGTTGGAAGCGAGGAAGCAGCAAAATATTATGCTAATGCTGCATTGGATGCAGGTTGTGGCTTCATTAACTGTATGCCTGTATTCATTGCATCAAATAAGGAGCTGGCTAAAAAATTTGAGGAAAAGAAGCTGCCTATCATTGGAGACGACATTAAGTCCCAGCTTGGGGCAACCATTGTTCACAGGACTCTTGCAAGGCTTTTTGCTGAAAGAGGTTTACAGATAAATAACAGTTATCAGATAAATGTTGGAGGAAACAGCGTAACAGCAGACCAAGAAATTATTCTTCTTGTTAATAATAGATTAAGAAGAATGAGGATAGGGGATTTTATAGACTCTTTCATAAATATTTATGGAAAAAAAAAGATGGGACGAAAAGGAGATTGTGGCTATAAAAGAAACCAATCAAAGCGTCAAATGTTTTACTGTAAATGATAATCTTAATATATCGTTATCAGTTGTGGATGCTTTAATAAGACACAAGATTTCTGGCCCAATTTATGAAATAACGACAGAGGAAGGAAGGAAAATAAAAATTACAGGAGACCACAACTTATTTACTCTGGATGATGAAGCCAACTTAAAAGAGGTTCCTGTTAGGTTACTTAAAGAAGATGGCACTTACATAGGTGTGCCCAGGGCATTGAATTATTTTGTTCAAGAAGAGCCAAAAAGCATAGATCTAATCCCTTATTTGAATGATCTATTTGCGAGAGGAATTTCAGATGGCTACATAAAAGTTCATAATCATCCGGAAATAAGGATTCCTGTAAATTTTCCAATCACTGATGAACTTCTACACATTCTTGGGTTATGGCTTGCAGACGGTAACTTTGACAGAGCAGCATCATCGAATATAGAATTAGCTTGCGGTGACGAGCCAGAATGCATGGAAGTATTAGACAGATTTGTGGATAGTTTTAATATCAACTATAATGTTAGAGGCGATGGGATAAGAGTAAGAATTCTTTCAAAGACACTTTCCAAAATCTTTAAATTGGCTCTTGGGTTAGGGGGCAATGCTTATACAAAGCGCGTACCTGAGTGGGTTTTTAATCTCTCAGAAAGACAGACAGCCTTGGTTTTGAAAGGATATTTAAGTGGAGATGGAGGCATAACTGGAAAACAAATCAGATGGGCTTCAGTATCAGAAGATCTTATAAAAGACATACAAACACTATTCTTACGCATAGGAATAAATTCCACTATTTTTAAGGAGACATATAACAAAAAGCGTGCATCATCATTTCATAGTCCTTTAGGTTATATCTGGCATGGCTTGATATCTTCAAAAGATGATATGGAACTATTCATAAATAAAGTAGGTTTTGCACAAGAATTCAAAAATAAGGCAGCATTAGAGGCTTACGGAAAACTCAAAAAATGTGGCATGCATAGAATACCAAACATGCCTCTCCTCAAAAAATGGAGGATAAAATCTGCTACTTGGCATAAACATTCATCCATAAGAGCGTACATAGTACTTCAGCAACTTGATAAGATTAAAAATGAGTTTGAGAGGGAAAAAATAAAAAATATTTGTAGTGGTGACCTGCATTTCCTTAAAGTAAAAAAAATAAAAAAGATCAAGAGTAGTGAAGTATATGTTTATGATATAAGCACTAAACCATTTGAGCGTTTTATTTGTTCTAATGTCCTTGTCCACAATACTGATTTCCTTAATATGTTGGCAATGGATAGACTTAAATCCAAAAAGATTTCCAAGACAAGGGCAGTTCAATCAATCTTGCCTGTTCCAATAAAGGATGAAAACCTGCATATAGGCCCTTCTGATTACATTCCCTGGCTGAATGACAGAAAGCTTTGTTTTTTGAGGATAGAGGGAAAAAAGTTTGGAGACATTCCAATAGATATAGAGGTTAGACTGAATGTAGAAGATTCCCCTAACTCTGCCGGGGTAGTGATTGATGCAGTAAGAGCAGTAAAGATTGCATTGGACAGAAAGATTTCAGGGCCTTTGACTTCTGCTTCTGCTTATTTAATGAAGCATCCTCCGGAACAGTTTCCTGACCATTTGGCGAGAGAGATGCTGGAAGAATTCATAATAAATAAGAGAGAAAGATAATGAATGGTTCTCTACAAGAATAGGCAGAGATTCGAGAAATTATCCATTAAGATAGGCAGTTTCTTCAGTAAATTTGGTCTTACTCCAAACCAATGGACTATTGCAACACTTATTCCAACCTTTATTGCCTTTTATTTTCTCCTACAGCAAGACTTTCTTTTGGCTGCATTATTCTTCATTATTTCCTCTTTCTTTGATTTAATTGATGGTTCTGTTGCAAGAGTAATGGGATTGGTTACAAAGAAGGGAGCATACCTTGACACAATAATTGACAGATACGTTGAATTCATTATAGTTTTAGGATTGCTTTTTGCATCTCTTCCTGATTTTTTTCTTCCAGTGAGTGCATGGATTTTAATTTACCTGTTTGGGGCTACAATGACTACTTATTCCAAGGCAGCAGCAAAGGAAAAAGAACTAACCAGAAACGAAATCAAGGGGGGATTGCTTGAAAGAGCCGAAAGACTGATACTGTTGTTTATTGGAATACTTCTGGCTTCATTCAATCCACTTTACTTGACTTACATAATTGTTGTACTGGCAATTCTTTCAAATATTTCTGCAATAGAAAGAATACTGACTGCATTCCGCTTAAAGCCCTTATAAAAACAAGCGAACTATTTTTTCCCGCAGTAAACCATTACATGCTCTTTATCAAATGGCTTCAGGCTTATCACTTGAATTACATTAAATTCTTTCTCTAATTTATTTGTTTCTTCCTCAAATATTTTTTCTGCTTTCTTTTCCTGTGAAATGCTTCTTGCCTTTACCACCAGCAATCCCTTTCTTCCTTTTTTCAGGAATTTTTCTGCATTCTTAATAAAAATCTCTGCCTGGTTTTTTTGAGAGATGTCCTGATACAATAAATTGAATTCAATTCCATTTAATTCATCTTCATATCCTTCAGGCTTATCTGAATCAGCAAGAATTGGAAGAAGGTTTTTCCTCTTATCACACAATTGAATGAATTTATGCATTGCCCTTGCACTCACATCAATTCCCACAAGCATTCCCTTTTCTCCAATTATATCGGATAAATGGCTAGCGGTTGTTCCTTCTGCTACGCCCAGATAAAGAATATTAGTGCCTTCCTTTACTGGAACTTCCTTTAATCCATTTTTTATTGCTGCTGCAAGCTTTGAACGGAATGGATTCCAGGAACGATACTCAATTCCATCCAATTCAGTTAATTCCTCTCCGTAAACCTTCTCTCCTTTAATCATGTTCTTGGTCAGAATCTTATTCTTGAAGGAATAAATTCCTGGAAAAATCAGTTTTACTTCCATTATTGCTTTCCTTTTACTTCCTTTACTCTTTTATCCAATTTTTTCTTTAATTCCTTTGAAATATCTTTTTTTCCAAAGTAATCCTCTTTTACTGCAATGGAGAGTTTTCCAGCAAGGCTTCTTGCAATCTTTCCCCTCTTTTCTTTCTCTACCTCTCTCAAAAGCGGATGAGCGAAAATCACTCCATATTTAGGGGGCTTAGCTTTCTTCTTTAGATGTCTGAATAATGCTTTCTCTGCTCCAAGAATCTGTACTGTGGATGAAGGCATTAAGGCAAGTCTTTTTGCTGAACCAGCCTTGCTTAATAGTTTTGCTCCAATTAATGGCTGGGCTAGTTCAGTAAAATTCGGGAGAAGTGACTTCATTAATTTCTCAATATACTTCGCTAATTCCTCTCTCTCCTTTTTAATGCTTAAAGCATTTTTAGCCAAAACATGAATCTGTTCCAAATCCTCTTTTCCTATTTCTGAACCCATTGAAGTTAAAGCCTTGCTTTCAATTTCCTTTGCTTTTTCCTTCTTATTAAAGACCTTCAAAATATTTTTTTCCTTGAAATTCTTTCTCTCCCCTAATTCCATTAACTTCAGATAACTTTCATTGTCCTGAACAACTGCATTCAGTTCAGGGAAATGAGCTGAATACCAGTCCCTTGCATTCTCCGAGAGAAGATTGAAAATAGAATCAATGTCCCCCAATAAATTAACTGCCTTTACAATATGATAATCCCTTCCGGTATAAGCCTCGCTTACTTTTTTCTTGCTTTTTTCAATCAATCTCTTTCTCAATGCTTCCCTTTTATCCATTTTTTTCACTCTTATCTGTTTTCAGTAAACGTAATTTTTTTGTTCCTGTTATCGAATGTTACCTTAAATGCATCAAATACTCCTTTCAATCCAATTAAATTAAACTTTGTTGCCAATTCATTTGAGAACAAGACTTCGCTTCTAATTTCTTTGTTTGCCACTATTAAAATTGTTTCAACGGAATATGCTTTAATCTTTCCTGCAGTTCCTCTCGGATAAATGACTTTTCCCTTCTTGTAATCAATTCCCAAGATTTCGGCCATGATTGTGTTAAAGACAGAAACACTTGCCCCTGAATCAATATAGGCTGCAGTTTCAATGAGTTTATCCTTGTTCTTTATTGCAACAGGAATTATTGGAAGAAACCTTTTTCCAACTCTCTCATAAGAATAAGAAACAGTATTAATCATAGCAAGTACACTTCATCTGCATCCTTTGGAACCTGAAATATCCTTGGATTACTGCAAAACTTCATTCCCTCTTCATAAACTTTTTTTGCATTTTTTCCATGACTAACTACCTTATTCTTATTAACAACAACCCATTCTGCTCCATATTTTCTTATTTTCTCCCACTCAATCATTCAAAAGCACCCAAATAATATGATTTAAAATCAATAAAAACATATTCTTTTAACCCTCATTTATTTTCTCCTTTTCCTTTAATTCCTTAATGAATTCCTCATCTCCAACCAGTGCAATTCCCTGATAACCGCATTCCCTGCACTTATAGATATCCCCCAACCTTCCCCCCATGAACCAATAGAGTTCAGTGGAATAACACTGAGGGCAGAACCTGTGCTCTTTTTCCATTGTATTAATTCTTTTACCGCAATTAATTTATAAAAAGTAGGTAGAATAAATTATTAAAATGAAGGAAAAAACCACTAAATCCTACGAGAAAGTAATTGATTTAGCCTTAAGGAGAAACATCTTTTTCCCTACAGCAGAAATCTATGGAGAAGCATTCAGCGGATTCTATGATTATGGCGCAACAGGAGAGGCAATAAAGAGAAAGATAGTGAATAAATGGAGAAAGGAATTAGTTCAAAAAGAAGGTTTTGCGGAAATCGATGGATGCATTATTCTTCCGGAAAAAGTATTCGTTGCTTCAGGACATCTAGCTAACTTTAATGACCCCCTCACTCAGTGCAATAAATGCCATTCCCTGCACAGAGCTGATACATTGCTGGAAGACCATGTGAATGTTAATTTTCCTGAATCAATGCCTTCAAATAAATTCGATGAAATGATTGAAGAACACAAAATTAACTGCCCTAAATGCAGTGGAGAGCTGGGAAAAGTAAAGAAATTCAATATGATGATGTCCCTGCAGATAGGCGCAACAGGAAAACAAAAAGCTTTTTTAAGACCTGAAACCTGCCAGAATATCTTCCTGAATTTTGATAGAATCTACAAGACAATGCGCCAAACCCTTCCGTTGGGAATTTCTCAGGTTGGAAGAAGCTTCAGGAACGAGATTGCTCCAAGACAGACTATTTTGAGGGTAAGGGAAATAAATCAAATGGAGACAGAAATCTTCTTCAATCCAAAGAAAATAAATGAAGTGGAAAGATTCAGTGAAATAGAGAATGTGAAAATGAACCTTCTTACACTCAATTCAAAGGAAAAGGAATTCACTGCAAAGGAATTAATTGAAAAAAAAGCAACCAGTGGAAAACTCATTGCGTATTATCTCGCAAGAATACAGCAATTGTATGACTCCTACGGAATTCCAAGAGAAAAGACAAGGTTCAGGGAATTAGGGGAAGAAGAAAAAGCATTTTATGCAATGGAGGCATTTGATTTTGAGGTCCAGACTTCCCTTGGATGGATTGAATTAATTGCATGCAATTACCGCTCAGATTATGATCTGAAAGGGCATGCAAAGGAATCAAGAAAGGATTTAAGCGTAAAGGAAGACGGAGATAAATTCCTTCCAAATGTATTTGAAATCTCAATCGGAGTGGACAGGACACTCTATGTTTTAATTGAATTGGCTTTGAGAGAAGAAGAAAAGAAAGGCGAGAGAAGGCTTTACCTGGATTTAGCTCCTTCTGTTGCTCCCTTTATTGCCGGGGTATTTCCCTTAGTGAATAAGGATGGACTGAATGAAAAAGCAAGGGAATTATTTGCTGAACTCCAGTCCAATAAACTGGATGTATTCTTTGACGAAAAAGCCAGTATCGGGAGAAGGTATGCAAGAATTGACGAAGTAGGTGTTCCGTTTGGAATTACTGTGGATTATGATTCAATGAAAGATGATACAGTAACGCTTAGAGAGAGAAATTCAACGGAACAAAAAAGAGTAGCAATAAAAGAATTGCCTGAATTGCTCTGGGAGCTTGAAACAGGAAAAAAAGCCTTTAAAGAGGTTTAATTTAATTCTTTTACCACTATTTTTTTACTAAGGCCTTGGTAGCTCAATGGCGGAGCAATGCTCTCGTAAAGCATAGGTTAGGGGTTCAACTCCCCTCCAAGGCTTTTACTTCAATAACTTTATCACTATTATTGCTAATGCGAGTGGAGCGGCAACAATCAATAATCCTCCAATTATAACCAAAACTATTCCCAGCAGGATTACTCCTACAAAGATTACTGGAACCAGTAATATCTTGAATAAGAGGCTTGGACGGAATTCAATGAATTCTTTTTCAGCCAGCTTCTTTATTTTTTGCTCTCTAACGTATAAGTAGATTACTATTAGAATGAAGTAAATTAATGCAATTATTCCTGTTGCCTGTAACCAATCAATTCCTTCAATCATTGCAAATAGAATCATCCTCTAGAAACAATTAAATTATTATTTGATTATAATAGGTTTTAGGATGCCAAAAAAAGAGGAAGAACAGAAATTCGATTACTTTTTATTTTCAGGAATAATAATAGTATTAATTGTTGTTTTAGCGATTCTTTCGGTTTATTCTTTCCTGCAGCAGGAACCAGAATACTTTTCTCAGGTTTACTTTGAACCAGAGAAACTGCTTTCAGAAGTAGAAAAAGGAAAGGAATTCCCGGTAATATTCTTTATAGACAACAGGGAAGGAAAAGACGTTGCATACACTTACAAAATCACTGCTGAAGGAGAAACCAAAAAAGAAGCAGAAATAACTGTAGCAAACGGAGAAGTAAAAAAAGTGGCAGAATTAATTTACTTTGATGAAAGACACGAAGAAAAACAAAAAGTATTAGTGGAAGTAGTGAAACCCGAAACAGAAAAACCCTATTCATTATGGTTCTGGGTTGACGTTAATTAAGTTCATTTTTTCTTTTTCTTTCCTTTTTTGACTTTTCCTACTTTGATTTCTTCCCCTGTGGTTTCCTTTACTATTTTTTTTGCTCTCTTTAATTCAACTTCTTTTTCCAGTTCCCCTACTTTCAGGTGTTTTTCGTGAAGGATTTTCTTGAATTCTTCCAAGAGAGAATTCTTTTCTTTCAGTTCTTCTTCTAAGTGCTTTATTTTTTGTTGCACTTCTTTTTTTGCTTCCTCTTTTGCCTTCAATTTTGATTCCTGCAGATTCAATAGCTCTCTGCTGTAAGCCCCTCTCAGGCGGAGGGTTTCGTGTTCTATTTCCATTACCATTCTTTTTGCGTAGTCTCTTTCTTTTTTCAAGGTGGTTGTAAGGCCTCCGGCTTTCTCCATAAAACTGTAAGACAAGTCATCGCAGGAATTAATTTTCTCCCTGATGGAATTGTATTTCTGGTTTAATGCCTCTATTTCTTCCCTGAATTCAGTGAATTCCTTTGAAAGCATTGTGTGCTGGGTTTCAAGTTTTCTTGAGACTTCATTCACTTCATTCTCTAAATCAGAGGAAGTAGTTTTTTCCAGTTTTGCCCCAAAGCTCTGGCTCTTTAAGTTCTCGAATTTTTCCTTCAATTCCTGGTACTCTTTTTCCTTTGTCCTGAGTAATTGCATTATGTTTTTGGCAGTGCTTTTTCCCTCCAATGGAGTGATTTTTTCAGCAGAAGTAAAGAGATGGACTCGTTCAATCAGGAACCTTGTTCTAAGCAATAAAGCAAGAATTTTTTCACTCAAATTAGCGTATAATTCCGGAACCTCTACCTTGTCCTTTACATCAAGGATTTCTTCCTGTTTCTCAAATAATTCTTCTTCAAAAGCAATGTTATTTCTCAGAACACGAATGGTTTTATCGAATTCCTTTATAAGCGGTTCAATCTCTGGAGCTTCAATCGAGGGTTCTTCCTCTATCCTTTCATGCATTTCTTTCAGTGTATCTTCAACTTCCACTAATTTCTCAATGGAGTTATTTAATGCGTGAATAAAGCTCTTTCTGCTGTACTGCCTCCATTCAGCTGAATTAATCATTTCATGAAGAGTATTAACCTTAAACAATAGTTCTTCAATTAATTTCTCCATCAATTCCCTTTCACCCATAAGTATATTTGCACTCAAATTTATATTCTTATATGATTTACTTCTTATGTCTATGAAGATTCAATGCAACGGAGGAATTGTATTAGGGGAAAACGAATTAGTTATTGATCCATCCAACGGAAAAAGCAAGGCAGGAAATGTATTCATTACCCATGCTCACTCAGACCACGCACAGGTAAAAAACAAAGAAAAAAATTATTTCATGTCAAAGGAAACCCATTCACTAATAAAGACAAGAAATAAAGTAAAGGGAAAAATAAAGGAAATAAGAATGGGAGAAAAAATAAAACTGAATTCATCAGAGATTTACCTTCATCCTTCAGGGCATATTCTTGGTTCAAGCCAAATAAGAGTGGAAGGAGACAAAACAATTGTTTTTACCTCTGATTTCAGGTTGCAGGATAGTTTATTGTTTGAAGGAGCGGAAATCCTTCCCTCAGATATTCTGGTGATTGAGAGCACTTTTGGATTGCCTGAATATGTTTTTCCTGAAAGAGAAAAAGTCTATGAGGAAATGAGTAAATGGATGAAGGAAAATTTAAGCAAAAACAGATTCCTTGTATTGGGGGGATACAGTATTGGAAAGGCACAGGAATTAACTAGAATAGTGAATGAATTTACAGAGGAAATTCCTTTAGTGCATGAAAAAATCTTTAATGCAAATAAAGTATATGAAGAAAACGGAGTGAAGTTAGGGAAATACATTAAATTAGGGCAGAACTTAAAGGAAAGCAATGTATTAATTATGCCGCCTCATTTAATGGAAGAATCCTTCCTGCATTATCTCTCTCTTTCACTGGGAAAGAGTGTTGCAGGAGGAATTGCAACTGGATGGGACTTCTATAAAAAAGGAGTAAGGGGCTTTCCTTTAAGCGACCATGCAGACTTCAATCAATTAATGCGTTACGTGAAAGAATCCTCCCCAAAACAGGTTTTCACTAATCACGGTTATGCAAAGGAATTCGCTCACTCCATTAAAAGAAAACTGGGAATAAATGCAAGGCCACTGGATGGGGGAAGCCAAAGAACTCTGAGTGAATTTGATTGAAAGGAGGAATTAAAATGAATAAATTAATCTTAATTTCACTTCTTGCATTAAGTGTATTTCTTTTGGGTTGTACAGGAACCTCAACAGAGAAAACCGTTGGAGGAAGCGCTACAGCAGATATTGAAGGAGAATGCGTCAGCCTCTGCCAACTGGAATTGCAGAGAGGAACTGATTTAAGCAATGGCCCCTGTATCAGTAATTCATTAAAGGTAAACAGTGACTGGGTGTGTGATGTAGCGCATGAACCAAGAGAATCAGCAGATGACCTTCAAGAAAATCAGTGCTCTGCATTCAGGGAAGGAAAAGCCACTCACTTTGTTGAAGTGAATGAGAGTTGCAGAGTAATAAAAAAGTATTGAAAAAAATCTTTTTTTCAAATCCATTTTTTTCTTCTGAAATAGAGTAGCATTGAGCCAGCAATAATGATTACTGTGAGCCAGACTAGGGGATAGCTCCATTCCCATTTCAGTTCCGGCATGAATTCAAAGTTCATTCCGTACATCCCTGCCACAAAGGTCATTGGAATAAAGATTGTTGCAATGATTGTCAGTACTTTCATTACTTCATTCATTTTGTTGCTGACGCTTGAAAGATACACGTCAAGCATTCCTGAAGTCATGTCCCTGAATGTTTCAACTGTATCAATTACTTGAATGGTGTGATCGTAGACATCCCTAAGGTATATTCCGGTTGTTTTTTTGATTAGCTTTGATTCCCCTCTTTGAAGGTTGCTTATTACTTCCCTTAAAGGCCATACAGACTTCCGCAGGAATATCAGCTGGCGTTTTAGTCTGTGGACTGCATTAAGTATTTCTGGTTTAGGGTTCTGAATCAGTTCTTCCTCTATTTCCTCTATTTCTCCCCCGAGTTTTTCCAGTATTATGAAGTAATTGTCTACAACTGCATCTATTAATGAATAAGCAAGGTAATCGCTTCCAAGCTTTCGTGTCTTGCCTTTTCCATTCCTTATCCTTTGCCTGACTGGATTAAATACGTTTCCTTCTGTTTCCTGGAAAGAAATGACAAAGTTTGAGCCAATTATCATGCTGAGTTGCTCGACATTAATTTCTTTTATTTTATCATTATAATCAATCCTTTTAAGTACCACAAATAAATAGCTCTCGAAATCCTCTGTTTTTGGGCGCTGAGTGGTATGGACAATGTCCTCCAATACAAGTGGATGCACTCCAAATTGTTTTCCGATTTTTTCAAGTATTTCAGTCTGATGCAGGCCACTTATATTAATCCATGTAATTGTTGGGGTATCTTTAAAGGGAAAGCAGTCCTCAATATTTTCAATTTCTTTTTCCTGGAATTGGGATTCATTAAAATCAATTAATTCAATCTTTACTTTCTTTGTTTTCTTCTTTCCCACATACACGATCGTTCCAGGAGAAAGACCGGCTTTATTTGAGGTTTTTTGAATAATTTTAGGCACAATATAATGATTTAATCAAAGAATCTTTAATGTTTTCCTTTAAATAACTTCAAAAAAAGCAGCAGGGGAATCAAAAAGTTATTTAAATTGAAGCAAGGGCATTTAGGTTAGGTTAAAAATGAATAAAAAACTTTTAAGAACCCTATTTGAATCCAAGGATTCAAAGGGCCCCTTTGAGTTGTACTCAAATCGGGAAGTTTTATCAAAAAAACATTGTATGCCGAAGGCATACAATAAAAAAATTATTTTGCTCTGCGGCTTAATTTTAGTTGGACTGCTTTTGATTGGTTGTGCCCAGTCTTCTCCACCAAATGGAGGGGAAGCAGGGGAAGATATTTTTCAGATTCTGGCAAAAGGAAAAGCCATTACTGATTTATACTACGAGACAACCAGTGAAATTAGTGGAGGCGTAATTGGTTCAATGAGCACTGAGGGAAAGATATGGATGAAGGGAAAAAAGATGAAGATTGAAACAACTGTTGAAGGCCCGGAGCAAGTAATAATGACAATGATAATTCATCCAGGCGTAGCATATGTGTATAATCCAGATGACGATACTTACATGGAGATAATGGTTACAGAAGAACAAATGCCTGAAACTCCAGGAGAACAGGCAGAGAGCTTAAAGGAAAACTTTGAAATAAAAATAATAGGAAAAGAAACCTATAAAGGAAAGGAATGCACAATAGTTTCATTAACCCCAAAGCAAACAGAAGAGCCCCTTCCGGAAGATTTTGAAATGAAGATGTGGGTATGGAATGAAAATGGATTAACCCTGAAAGTGGAAACAGGGGTAATGGGAATGACTTCAGTAATGGAAAACAAGAATTTTTCCTTTGAATCAATTGATGAAAGCATATTTGAGGTTCCTCCGGAAAAAATAGTTGAACAGCCTGCTCCTCCGCTTCCTCCAGGCGCATGAATTAATTAAAGATTAGTTATTGCACGAATTCAACGTTTTCCAGTGCCTTGAATTGCTTGTCTCCTGTGAGGAAAGGAACACGCCTTTCTCCTGCAATAATGTAGCCAATGCAGTCAATGTAGGATAAATTCTTTTCCTTATTTTTTGATTTGAACTGCATTGCCTTTTTAATGTTTTCATCAGTGATTTCAGCACAGAAATTTGAGAACTTCTGGAAATATTTTTCTGCTGCTTCAATTCCATGGCCTAAGAACAATCCATAGTAGAGTTCCATTAAATTGAGTTTTGTCGTAATTACTCCAATTCCTTTAAGGAAGGGTTTGTAATCAGGATTTCCCCTGATTATTTCATAGAAAGCATAAGTATCAAAAAAGAATGTCTTTAATTCCATCCCTCTCTCACTTCATCCTTGAATTTTTGTCCTGATTTCTTTGTTTTCAGGGAACCAAAAATTTCACTCAAATCAGCTTCCTTTACTACCTCAATCAATACTCTTTGGTTGACCTTTAACTTCTTTTTTGAAACAAATTCCTTTGGAAAAAGCACCCCAACAGAATTTCCCCATTTCTTTACTACAGTTACGGTTGCCATCAAAACCCCTCCAGTTATACAATAGTATAACTAATGTATAATTATATTTATAAATCTTTCTCCCCATTTTATCAAATAGCTATGACTCCAATTCAGTTATATAAAAAGCTTTATGCTTCTTTTGGAAGCCAGCACTGGTGGCCTGCTTCAAGCAGGTTTGAGGTAATAGTGGGGGCAATCCTTACACAGAGCACTTCCTGGAATAATGTAGAGAAGGCAATAAAGAATTTAAGGAAAGCAAAATTACTGAATTCAAGGAAAATTGCTTCAGCAAAAAAACAGAAAATTGCAGGATTGATTAAACCTGCCTTGTACTTCAATCAGAAAGCCCTCTACCTTCAGGAATTCTGCAGGTACTTGGGAAAGAATTACAACCATAACCTGAATAAATTGTTTTCAAAAGAACTTCCTGCATTAAGAAAGGAATTGCTTTCTTTGAAGGGAATTGGAGAGGAAACAGCTGATTCAATCATCCTCTATGCAGCAGAGAAACCAATATTTGTGGTGGATGCATACACTAAAAGAATACTCAAAAGAATTTATGGAAAAGGAGATTTGGGTTATGTAGAAGTTCAATCATTCTTTCACTCTGCTCTCCCAAAAAATACAAAGCTATTTAATGAATTCCATGCCCTGCTTGTAAAACTCGGAAAGGACTACTGCAAAAAGAATAATCCTTTATGCAGGGAGTGTCCTGTTTTAAATTCCTGTGATTTCAATAAACCTAACAAAAACGAAATCCTTAAATAAAAGTTAAGCTGATGATATTATAAATATGGATTGCAAGGTATTCCTTAAACCAACCTTATTCAAAGTAATTATTTTTATTGTATTGGTAATTGTATTTTATTTAATTCTTTCAAGTATTTATTTCCCTATTTTTCATTGTTACACTCAGCCGGTCAGGCCTGATCTTCCACCCCTTCCACTGAAAGAAAGCTTTTGTGGTTTACCTGGGCTTGCAATGATGATTGGAGTAAAGATTGTTTTCTCTCCTTTGGGTTATCTGACAATGTTTATAGTGCTGATTATTATTCCTTACCTGATTTCTTGTGGCGCAAATTCTTTTAGGAAAAAGACTTCAACTTCCTGAATTCTTTCAGCTACCTATTTATATAAACTTAACTTCAAAATAATTACTAATTATGGAAAGAATTCTGGCTGAAGAATTGAACCCTAAACTGCATGGAAAGAAGGTTTTGGTTAAGGGATGGATTGCTGAAGCAAGGGATTTTGGCGCCTTAAAATTTCTTATTCTAAGGGATTCAAGCGGATTCCTGCAGGTGACTGCAAACAAGAAGCAGGTGGAAAAAGAATTACTGGAAAAAATTGAGTCCCTCACCAAGGAAAGCGTGGTTGAGGTAATTGGAAAGGTTCAAAAAGCAGAAAAGGCAATGAATAAAGCAGAAATTATTCCAGAGAAATTAGAGATTCTTGCTCTCTCTGAAGCTCCTGTCCCGCTTGATATAAGCGGAAAGATTCAATCAGACCAGTCAAGCAGGCTGGATTACAGGTGCATTGATTTAAGGGCTCCAAAAAACCAGGCAATATTCAGGATTCAATCAAAGCTAATTGAAGGAGCAGTGGAATGGCTGAACAGGAATAAGTATCAGCAGGTATTCACTCCCTGTTTGATGGGAACTGCATCTGAAAGCGGTGCAGAGGTATTTGAAGTAAATTATTACGGCAAAAAAGCTTTTTTGAGGCAGGACCCGCAACTGCACAGGCAGTTAACGATTGCAGGAGGAATAGAAAAACTCTATGATATTGGACCGAGCTGGAGGGCAGAAAAGAGCCACACAACAAGGCATATATGCGAGCACAGAACTATTGCGGTAGAAAAGGCTTTCCTGGAAGATGAACTGGAAACAGAAAGAATCCAGGAAAACATTATTGTTTCTGCCTTAAAGAGAGTAAAAGAAGACTGCAAAAAAGAACTGGAATTGCTTGGAGTAAAGGTTGAAGTTCCAAAGACTCCTTTCCCTGAATTAAGGTTTCCGGAAATATACAGTATTCTGGAAAAAAAAGGAAAGAAGGTGGGAAAAGGAGAGGCATTGGATACTGAAGCAGAAGACATTCTATGGAAATACATTCAGGAAAAATATAAGGCAGAATTTTATTTCATTAACAGGTTTCCTTTTGCTGAAAAACCATTTTATGTAATGCGTGTAGATGAAGAACCGGAATATGCGAGAAGCATTGACCTATACTACAGAGGCGTTGAGCTTTCTTCCGGCGGGCAAAGAGAACACAGGCATGAAAAAATAATTGAACAAGTAAAGGAAAAAGGTTTAAGCTTAGAGGGAGTGGAATGGTTCACTAAATTCTTCAGGTATGGTGTTCCCCCCCACGGCGGATTTGCAATCGGGATTGAAAGACTCACAAAACAATTGCTGAATTTAGAGAACATTCGAGATACTGCTTTATTTCCCCGGGATCCAGAAAGGCTTAATCCATAGGAGAAAAGAAAATGCAATTCATTTCAATTCAGGAAGCACTGAAAAAAAATAAAGGCACAGTTGAAGTCAGGGGATGGATTAAAAGAAAGAGGGAAATCTCTGATACAGTCTTTGTTTTACTCAGAGACTCAACTACTGAAATGCAGTGCGTAATAGAAAAAGAAAAAATCGGGGAAGTCTGGAAAGAACTCCAGCATACTGGAATCGAGTCCTCAATTGAATTAAAGGGAGAACTTAAAGAAGACAAGCGTGCTCCAAACGGTCTTGAATTAAGAGTGAATGAATTAAAGATAATTGGTATTAGTGATAAATTTCCCATTTCCAGGGACTTGAGTGAAGAATTCCTTTTGGATGTAAGGCATTTATGGTTACGCTCATCTAAAATGACTGCACTGAATAAAATCCGTTCAACAATTCTTTTTGCTGTAAGAGAATACCATCAAAAAGAAGGATGGTTTGAGGTCAGCCCAGCAATAATTACCCCGAATGCATGCGAAGGCGGAACCACTCTTTTTGGATTTGATTATTTTGGAGAGAAACGCTACCTTTCCCAGAGCGCTCAAATGTATTTAGAGGTAATGATTTTTTCTCTGGAAAAAGTCTGGGGATTGACTCCATCCTTTAGAGCGGAAAAGAGCAAGACCGCCAGGCACTTAACCGAGTACTGGCATTTAGAGGGAGAGGCTGCATGGATGGACATGCATGAAATGATGAATGAAATAGAGAAACTGGTTGAATTCGTATGCCACAGGGTTGCGGAAAAGAATGCAAAGGAATTACTCTCTCTTGGAAGAAAGCCAGAAGAAATTAAAGCAATCAAGGCTCCATTCAAGAGGATTTCCTATGACGAGGCATTAAAAAAATTAGAGAAAGAATTCAATAAAAAAATCAAGTGGGGAATTGATTTAAGCATTAAGGAAGAAAAAAAGCTTGGAGAAAAAGAAAAAACTCCTTTTTTCATTTATGGTTATCCTACTGCAATAAAGGCCTTTTACGCCAAAGAAATGCCGGAAGATTCAAATAAATGCTTTTCCTTTGATTTGATTGCGCCGGAAGGTTTTGGTGAAGTGTGCACTGGCGGGCAGAGAGAAGACGTAATAGAAAACATGGTGGAAAAACTAAAGAAAGAAAAGCTTCCATTAAAGAACTACGAATGGTATTTAGACTTAAGAAGATATGGGAGCGTGCCTCATTCCGGTTTTGGTCTGGGAATTGAGAGAATAATGAGATGGATATGCAAACAGGAATCCATTAAAGACACAATCCCTTTCCCCAGAACAATGAACCGAAGCTATCCTTGATATGCTTCTTCCATAAAATGCTGCCTTAACTGGCTAGTGTACTTTGAGAGAGCTCTCTTTTTCCTTGGATTCAATGCATATTCAAGGAACTGCTTGTATACATAGTAGTAATGTTCTGCTTGATCACTGTAATTGATTCTAGTAATTAATTCAATCAGTATTTCCTTTTGTTCGGCGCCTAACTGCTTTATTAATCCCTCAAATCTTTTGGGGATGATTCTACTTATATGCGCATCATGGTCATGAAATATCATATTAAATCTTCCTTCTTCTCTCCCACTTAAAAATGGATCAAAGCTTGCAGGAATTTCAGCCCTGCTCTTTGAGCCTTTTGAGGTTGATTTTACCAGTCCATGCCGTAATTCAGCTTTTGTCTGCCATCTTCTTATTTTTTCTGCCTGTGTTTCTGGAGCCATTCTCTCCAGCCCTGAAATTCTGGCTTCTCTTGAACTTACCATTCCTCTGGGGCTGTGGGCAAATCTTTCAGCTAATTCTCTGGCTCCCGACACTCCTCTTCTAAACGCTTCATGTGCCACATATCTTCCAATCATCTGGCCCGGATTAAGCCTTGGTCTGACAGAAGGAGGCTTTAAACCAAAAAAAGCAGCTTTTTTTCCGGTAAGATTATGCCCTTTTTGCATAGGCATTCCTTGAAAAGGCACTTTTCTCTGCCCAGGTATTCTTCTTGCTCTCATATTTCCCAGAGGCATAACTAAATTGTGTTTATTCTTCTTAATAAAATGAATAGTTTTTTTTGGGGGCAATTTATTCTTAAGAAATGATTGAAATAAACTTATACTTTAAAGGATTACTATTTTTAATTATCCTCAGAGGTGAGGAAATTAAATGCCTGAAGAAAAAAGAGCTGTCTTGGTTATAGCTCCAAACAATTTCAGGGATGAAGAGTTGTTTTATACAAAGGAAGAATTGGAGAAGGCAGGAGTCAAAACAACCATTGCTTCTCTCTCTACAGAAGAAGCAAATGGAATGCTGGGAGGAAAAGCAAAACCACAGATTACTTTAGAGGAAGTAAAAGAGGAAGAGTTTGATGCAATAGTGTTTATTGGGGGAAGCGGTGCAAGCATTTACTTTGAAAACAAGAAAGCATGGGGATTAGCAAGGGAATTCAGTTCAAAGGGAAAAGTAACTGCAGCTATTTGTATTGCTCCAAGCATTCTTGCTAATGCCGGCTTACTAAAAGGAAAAAAGGTAACTGTTTTTTCAAGTGAAGCATTTGACTTAAAGCAAAAAGGAGCTATCTTTACCGGAGTGGCAGTTGAGGTTGACGGAAACATTGTTACTGCTGAAGGGCCTGGCTCTGCAAGGGAATTCGGCAAAAGGATAGCTGAGGTACTGAAAGCGGGGTAGTTTTTAAAACAATTCCTGCTTTAAGTGGTAGTTGGTAGTAGAATGGATTCAGATGAATCTAATTATTCAGTGGATAAAAAGCTTACTGCTTGGTTTGACAAGAATACCTTTCATTTCAGGGAGTTCAAGAATATACGGGAATTAGTTGAATTAAAGGGAGAAAAAACTATTTCTGTCGGCATCCCTACACTCAATGAAGAAGAAACAGTGGGAAAGGTAATTGATGTAATAAGGAGAAGGCTGGTTGAACAGAGGCCTTTAGTGGATGAAATAGTGGTAATTGATTCTGGTTCAACAGACAACACTAAACAAGTGGCAAAAGAACAGGGAGCAAAATTCTATACTGCAAGCAAATACCTTAAAGGCTATGAGAAAAATAAGGGAAAAGGCCACAATCTTTGGACCAGCCAGTACTTAATGAAGGGAGACATTCTCTGCTGGGTGGATGCAGACATAAAACAATTCAAGTCAAGGTTTGTTTTTGCTTTGGTTGGGCCATTGCTGAAGTATCCTGAATTAAGTTATGCAAAGGCATTCTATAAGAGACCAATTGAAATGGAGGGAACTGGAGACGAAAAAGTAATGCTTCCTGCCGGTGGAGGAAGAGTGGGAGAAATTTGTGTAAGGCCTTTATTCAATCACTTCTTCCCAGAATTATCTGGCTTTATTCAGCCTACCTCAGGTGAATTTGCTGGAAGAAGAGAACTATTTGAACAGCTTCCTTTTGGGGTTGGCTATGGAATTGAAACCTCTTTATTAATTGACATTTGGCATAAGTTTGGCTTGAATGTAATGGCTCAATGCGATTTAGAGAGAAGGATTCACAGAAACCAGTCCATTAGAGCGCTCTCCAAAATGTCTTTTGCAATAATGCAGGTAGTATTCAACAGAGCCCAGGAATTAAACAGGCTCAAGCTTTTAAGGGATATAAGCAATGAATACAGATTTCCGAGAAAACTCTACAAAGGTTATTACTTGGATTCACAAAAAATAAGGGAAACATACAATCCTCCAATAATTGAAAACGAGCAATACATGAAAAAATTCAATAAATGAATTCATCAAATAATGTACTGCTTTATCAGGTTCCAGGTTCTAATGAAGTCAGCGTGAGCCCACATTAAAGGAAGAACAGAGTAAGCAATTCCTTTCTTGAATGTCGGATGCTTTCTGGTATTTTCAAGCATCAGCTTCCTGTCTTCTCTAAGGATTCCTGCTGACTTAAAGTCAGTAACCCAGTTCTCGAATTCTTCCTTTGTAGCAATATGCTCAGGAATTAAATCCTCATAGGAAATATCCAGAACCCAGTTAAAGTACTTTATCGCTTTTTCTCTTTTTTTTCTTGCAATGAAGTGCCTTGCCATTATCAGAGTGAAATGAGGCCACGGACCATATCCGCCATTATTCCTTCCGGTGAATTTCTTGTATCTGCAGATTCCCCCCAATTTCTTGTGCCATAACTCTCTTTCAATCCTGTCAACTGTAGAATGAATCCTTTTATCGTTGTCATCCAGTACATGGTAATCAACTAAAGCCAGTGCACTTGCATCAATGTATTCTTCAACAGAAGAGGATTCATAAATCCTGATGGTTTTAATAAAGCTCTTCATTCTCGGATTCCATAAATATCTTTCAATTCCTTTCCTTATCTTTTCACTCATCTTGTTTAATTCTTCAGCCTTCTTTCCAAACAATTTTCCCTGTTTATAGCAGTCCCTTATGCCTGCACAGCAAACTGCATTGGCAAATATCTCTAGTCCTTTCTCGTAAGGAGGAAATTCATGAATAGAGTTATCAGCAAAAATCAATCCCTTTTTTTTGGTCAGTTTGGTTTTAAGGTAATCCACTGCTTTCCTTGCATTCTTCCAGTACTTTAATGCAAACTTCTTTTCCTTTGTTTTTTCAAAGAATTTAGCGTAAGAGTAAAGCACTAGCCCCACACAGTCCTGCTGGATTGGCTTATAGGAACAATCCTTTCCATTTGAATCATATCTCTGGGCGAATGCTCCGTTCCTTAACTGATGTTTAAATAAGAACTCAAGGCCTTTTCTTGCCTCGTAATACATTCCCGCAGAAATAAATGCAAGTATTGCAATACATGCATCCCTTGGATAGACATAGGCATATCTCTGTCCTTTTGGAGAGGCAAGAATGCCTCCATTTTTCAGCTGCAATTCCTTCAATAACTTAATGCTCTTTGAATAGACTCTTTCAGCTTTCTCTTTATCTATTTTTGCCTTCATTTTCCCTCACTAATTCCTTTATTGCCTTATTCCATCCAATTGAAGCAATTCCTCTTACCTTTTTAGCCCTCTTCAACTTAAAAAACTTTTTGTTGTACTTTTGAACCAAGAATGCCTTATCTACCTCCATCAGCATTTCCATATCATTGGCAGCATCCCCTAAACCAACAGAAACAATTCTTCCAGACTTTTTCCTGAATAACTTCATTAAAATCCTTACAGCTTTTCCTTTATTGTTGTTTCCCATTAAATGAAAGTAATTCGTTCCCTCAGTAAAATGCATTCCACTCCTTCTAGCCAATTTTTTAATTTCTTCCCTGTTTCCTTCCACCTTGAATGTTTCAGTGTATTCCCTTTTCTTTGCCTTTACAGCCATCTTCAGGCTCAATCCAGAATCCCTTGCAACTTCTTTTGCCCTTGCCTCTGAAAAAAGAAAATAAATCCTTCCGCTGAACTTCTTCTTTATTTCATTTAATTTCTTTTTCACTTTTTCTGTCGGAAGCCCTATCTCAATCACCTTATACTTCCCCTTTACCTTATTAAAATCATATTTGAAGGGAAAGTAATTCTTTGGAATAAATATTGCTCCGCCGTTCTCTGAAACAAAAGGATCATTATTGCCTAACTTCTTTCTAAAAACCTCTATCTCTGCCCTTGTCTTGGAAGTATTAATTATCAGAGGAATCTTTTTCCTTTTAAGAAGCCTTAATGCAGGAAGCGCCTTCCTGAAGGAATACTTTTTATCCAGCAGCGTTCCATCCAAATCAGTAAAAACAACGTAATTCTTTCCCATAAAGAAATAGAAAAGAATTTAATTAATATAAACTTATTCTAAAATCGAGAAAAATAATGGGAAGGATGGGATTCGAACCCATGACCTCTCGGTTATCAGCCGAGTGCTCTAGCCAGGCTAAGCTACCCTCCCTTGAAGGCAAAAAAATTACGTGTAATTAATTCATTAGAAAAAGCATTAAAAATTCTACTGCAGGATTTGTCGATCCCTTCTCATAAGCAAAACCAATAACAATTTAAAAAGAAAACCATTTTATTCTTTTGGTTCTGAATGGAAACAATTGCTTTAACCAAAAAACTGATTAAATTCAAGACAGTTCAAACCCGTAATAAAGAATTACATAAATGCATTGGCTTCATTAGAAACTACTTTAAGGGAAAAAAATTATTTGTAGAGAAATTTCAGTTCAATAAAATTCCTTCCCTATTTGTATGCACTAAAAAGACTCTTTCCCCGAAAATACTTCTTTTAGTCCATATGGACGTAGTTGAAGCAGAGCCAGAACAATTCACTCCAAAAATAAAAGGAAACAAATTATTCGGCAGGGGAGCTTACGATATGAAGGCAGGAGCAGCAATTGCAATGAATTCACTGCTTTCCCTTTCTCCAAAACACTCTGTTGGGGTTTTATTCACTTCAGATGAGGAATCAAGCGCCTTCAATGGGGCAAGAATCTTTGCAGAAAAAGGATTCAGGGGAAAACTGATTATTGCATTGGATGGAGGCTCTCCAAAAGAGTTAGTAATCAAGAGCAAGGGAGTTTTAAGATTAAAGGTTTCAGCCAAGGGAAGGGACGGCCATCCCGGCAAGCCATGGAAAGGAGAAAACGCAATAGAAAAATTAATTCTGGCTTATCCAAAAATAAGGAAATTGTTCCCGGGAACCTCTCCTTCCAATAGATGGAAACCCACACTCACTCCTTCAATAATTAATGGAGGGAGTACAATCAATGTTGTCCCTCCTTATGCTGAAATGTTCATTGATGTAAGGTATCCGGATGAAAAAGAAATAAACATGATTCTAAAAAAAATTAAAAAAATAAAGGGAATAAAAACAGAAGTGCTGTTATTTGATTCCTTGATGGAAACCTCTCCAAAAAACCCTTTAGTTCAAAAACTCAAGAAAACAATGAAGGAAGAAACCCATTCTGCAATTACTCTCAAAAAAGAACATGGTGCATCTGATGCAAGGCATTTCTCAGCCAAAGGAATTCCTTGTGTTTTATTCACTCCAAAAGGAAAAAACCTTCACGCAAAAAATGAATTCGTTTTCATTGACTCAGTGAAGAAAACAGAGAGAATACTGAGTAGATTCCTGCTGGAAAACGCTTAAACCATTTTATAAATTTTATCTCTAATTATTCTTTATCGCGACAGCCCCGTAGTCTAGAGGCCAAGGATACAGGGCTTTGGACCCTGAGACAGGAGTTCGAATCTCCTCGGGGCTATTAAAAAGTGAAAATCAATGAGACCTAGAAGAATACTAAGCTTATTGCCAAGGGAAGCGCGGTTAAACCTTTTAGAGCAGAGTAGAATAATAAGAAATTCAAAGTCTTTGTGGGAGGCGAGAGTGA
>JBDRIL010000013.1:0-18473 GCA_043815885.1 archaeon
TCGCAATTTACTACATTGCGTTCAAAAAATGGAATGGAAGTAATTGGGTTGATGCGGCGCTTGGACAAGGACGGGTAAGTGGAGTAACTTTAAATGAGGACAGATACGGTAATGCTTCTCTTGACATTAATTCTGAAGGAATTCCATATATTGCTTGGACGGAATACGTAACTTTCCCTCCTCCATCGACCTGGAATATTGTTTTAAAGAAATGGAATGGAAGTAGTTGGGGGAAGATTCATGAAATAATAGAACCAGAACCTGGAAACTTCGTTGTAGGGCCGGCGAATTTTGCTAGTTCAAAGCCAGTGCTGGTTTTGAATTCGACTGAGCTTGCAGTGGTTGCCTGGGATGTGCTGGAAGGAGGGCAAAAGAATATTGCTTGCAGGTATTTTAATCTTTCTTCATGTAATTTTGTTCCGAATGAGTTTCCGGAAATAAGTATTACTTCTCCTGTTCAGGGAGGGGGGGAATTTAATGCATTAACGCAGACAGTGATTGATTTTGATGCAACGATTACCAATACTCCTGCTTATGAGGACTGCAATTACAGCTGGGATTCAAATATTCAGGGAAATTTATGCACTGGAACTGACTGTAAGAATCCAAGCTGTATAACAAGTCTTTCTACAGGGCATCATGAAATTACCTTGACTGCAACTGATTCAATCGGACAGCCAAGCAGTGAAACAATCATTGGATTTATTGAACCATACGAAGGACAATCTTTTTCAGTAACTGAATTCAATATAATTAAATTGAATCCTCCCAACATGTTTGCGATTGATGGAAATATTAGAGTGGATGTAAACGTAAGTTATTTTCAGATTGGGAACACGAGCACTACCCTTACCCTGGACTTAAAGGATGCCACTACAAGAAAGAGTATTGATCCATTCCCCATATTCAGAGAAATTAAATTTATTGATGAAGATGTAAATGAATTCTCTGAAATAATTTCTTTTGGGAATATACCGGACTTAAAGGAAACAAGCTACATAATAAAGATAAGTATTGCTCCAGGAATGAATGAAGTCACTTTAAGTGATAATGAAGTGAATCAAATAATCAGGATCGGGCCTCCAATCGGAACAATCTATACCACTAGAGCATTCCTTGAACTGCCCTTGTATGCAATTCCAGTAATACTTGGAGTGATATTGGTACTGATTTACAGGAAAAAAATTATTCCAGAGAGATTCCTTCCAAAAAGAAAGGAGAAGCCGAAGTAATCCTTACTTTAATGAATTCACCCAAACGGTTTTCTTTTATTACTACTGGTTTATAGCTGGAAGTTCTTCCAATAAAGCCTCCTTTAGAGCCTTTCTTTGTCACCAGTATTTCCTCTATTCTTCCAATTAATTTCCTGTTTTTTTTCAATGCAATTTCTTTGTGCAGAGAGGAAAGGATCCTGCTTCTCTTCTTTTTTTCTCTTCCGTGAAGTTTGCCTTTGAGTTTTAGTGCCTGAGTGAAAGGCCTTTCCCCGTATCTGGAGATATTGAGGACGTCTGGATTAATTTCTTTTATTGCTTTAATTGTTTTACTGAAATCGGTTTCTGTTTCAGAGGGAAAGCCAACAATTATGTCTGTTGATATGGTCAACCCAGAAATTTCTTTTCTTAATTCTTTTATTAATGCAAGGAATTCTTCCACTGAATATTTCCTGTTCATTAATTTAAGGATTTTATTGGAGCCTGACTGCAAGGGGATGTGAAGAAAGCGGTAAATTCTTTTGTCTTTGAATAAGGGAATGAATTCATGCAAAAATTCTTTCAGGTAATGGGGATTCATCATTCCAATCCTTATCCTGTAATTTCCTTCTTCTTTCAGTAATTCCTTTAAAAGAGAGGGAAGGCTTTCACCAATATCTTTTCCGTATTGCGAGGTATCCTGTGCAGTAATCCATACTTCCTTGGATTCCTTCACTGCCTGAATGAATCTTTGCTTTAATTCTTTTATTGAATGGCTTTTCAGTTTTCCTCTTGCAGTCCTTACAGCGCAAAAACTGCAGTTGGAGAGGCAGCCCCTGCATATTGGGATAATTGAAGTGAATTCATTGAAAGCTGCTTCAATCAGAGAATTCTCTTTCCTGAATTCAATTCCAAGGAATCCAGCTAATTCCTTTAAGTCAGGGGGAATTAATGCAATAGTGGAGGAAATCTGCCTTACTCTTTCTGGATTGATTTTTGCAAGGCAGCCGAAAACAATTAATTTTGATTTCTTGTTTTTTTCTTTCAAGAGTTCTTTTATTCTTTTAATCATCCTGTTTTCTGTCTGTTCTTTTACTGCACAGGCATTGAGTATAATGTAATCTGCTTTTTTTAGGGAAGTAAAACAGAAATTATTTTTCAGTAGAATTGACTTAATGGATTCAGAGTCAGCTTTATTCATGCTGCATCCATAGGTTTCAATATAGACATTCATTTCAACCAGAAAAAAAGTTTTATTCTTTTTTTTCGCTACCGCTTTTTTCAGGGGAAGCTTCGCCTCTGAACTTCCATTTCTCTGTTATCATGAAGGAAAGCCAGCCAGCAATTCCTGCAAAAACAAATACAAGGAATGCATTTTCAATCAGGTTATTCCAGTAGCATATACTGATTACCTGGTGAGTGGAATCTACTGTCAAAAACTG
Organism: archaeon; assembly: GCA_043815885.1. Taxonomy (GTDB): domain Archaea; phylum Iainarchaeota; class Iainarchaeia; order Iainarchaeales; family 1-14-0-10-31-34; genus JBDRIL01. The sequence continues at coordinate 2,633 of JBDRIL010000013.1, forward strand.
GGTGGAGCCGCTGCAGGCTGGATCGAGGCTTACTGCAGCAGAAACCATTGTCTGTGAATTGCTGGAGAGAACGGCAAGGTTTCCGTAATACCATCCAATCTGGACGTAAAATGCAGCAAAGCAGAGTATAACAAAGAGCAAAGGAAATACTGGATTGTGGGCGAGATTTGTTTCAAAGTATTCATTCACCCAATCAATTATTAAGTACATGAAGAAGAATGCAGGGAAAGGGATAAGGAAGAAGAGGTAATTTGCCTGCATCAGGGAAGTGAATTCCCATTGCTTTAATGGAGTAATGAATGGAAGGAAATAGAGTACTGTGTAGGTAATAATGAATAGAATGATTATTTTTACTGTCTTTTTTTTATCCATTCAAAATATTCCTTCTATGTATAAAAGTATTAATACCTTTATTCGTTCACAATTAATTTAAAACAATTGCTTTCAATAGATTTATTGAATGAATGAAGGAATGCCCTGGGTAGAGAAGTACCGCCCTCAAAGATTAAATGAAGTAGTGGGACAGGAAGAAATAGTGAAGAGACTGCAATCATACGTGAAAAACAGGAATTCAACCAATCTTTTATTCAGCGGTCCTGCAGGAATCGGAAAGACTTCTTGTGCTGTTGCAATGGCAAAGGAATTATTTGGAAAAAGCTTTGAGAGAAATTTCCTGGAACTGAATGCATCTGATGCAAGAGGGATAGATGTAGTGAGAAACACAATCAAGGATTTTGCCAGGACAATGGCCTTTGATGCTGATTTCAAGATTATTTTTTTGGATGAAGCTGATGCATTGACTGCTGACGCGCAGCAGGCACTCAGAAGGACAATGGAGAAATACACCAAGACATGCAGGTTTGTTTTGTCTGTCAACTATTCTTCCCGTATCATTGAACCATTGCAGTCAAGGTGTGTTGTGTCAAGGTTCAAGCCACTCAGTGCAAAGGAGATGGAGGGAAAACTGAAGGCAATTGAAAAAACCGAGTCATTGAAGCTGGATGCAGATGCATTAAAGGCATTAATTTATGTTTCTCAGGGTGATTTGAGGAAGGCAATAAATATACTGCAGGCAGCTTCTTCTCTTGGAAGGGAAATAAAGGAAGGGAATATCTTTAATGTGAGCAGCAGGGCAAAACCAGCAGAAATAAATGAATTAATTAAGCTTTCATTGAATAAAAAATTCCTGGAGGCAAGGGAAAAGCTTGATGTATTAATGTATGAGTATGGAATGAGTGCAGAGGACATAATACTTCAGCTTTACAGGGAATTAATTGAAATGCCCGAAAAAGAGCTTTCCTCGAAAAAAAAGATTGAATTAATTGATGTTATTGGAGAGTATAATTTCAGGATAGTTGAGGGCGCGAATGAAAGGATTCAGTTAGAGGCATTGATTGCCCAATTCATGAAATTCAGGGAATAAAGCCCTTTTTTACTTTATAATTTATATATTAGTTTGAACAAGTATCTTATTTGGTTTTCAATGGCTAACCTTATTGCAACAATAAGCGGTTTTATTGTTCCCGGAATAGGGCAAATGCTTAACAGGCAGCTCCTTCACGGAGGAGTAATACTGATTTTTTTGATTATTTCTATTATCCTGGCTTTTATGCTGCTTAATCTTCCCTGGTATGGGCTTGCAGTAATCTATCTAGTATTCTCAGCATATTCCGCAATAGATGCATGGATTTATTCTCCAAGAAAAGACGAAATAGAGGACAAAAAATTAATGGAATTCGAGGAAATGCAGAAAAACATGGAAAAAAAGGAAGCAAGAGAAAAAGAAAATTTAAAAGACAAACTAAAGATGTCCCTGGTGAACAGATACGGCCAGGGAAACTATGAAATAACTCAATTAACAAAAAAAGGGGATAAATGGAGAGCAGAAATAAAAGTCAACGAAAAACACTTCGAAGTAAATGTCTCCAACGAAGGAATACTGCTCTGATTCAGTGATTATTTCTTTACCGCCCAACGGCATTTTCCTTCCAAGCAAGCACACTCAGCTGTTGGTCCAACTGAATCACAAACCGAGCCTCCAAGAAATTCTTTTGAAGCACATATCTCTCCGCCACATCCTGATGCCACACAGTCTTCATTGAATTCACATTCTCCGTCTTTTTCTGGCCATTCATATCTTGCGTACAGCCCTGTACCATTTCTACCACAACTTGAACCAGGACATTGGAAGTCTGGGTCTATGCTTGTATCATCTTCATTAAAAAAATAAGTGTAATCTTCAATTTTTGCAATAGTTCCCTTCTTTTCTTCAGGCGGTTGAGTGCATCCACTAAATAAAATCATTCCAGCCAAAAAAATCAATATAATTAATTTTGAATTCATTCTTACAATAAAACTCCTTTCTGATTAATAAATTTAACTTAGAAAAATTGATTTTAGGAGAAATCCGTGATTTTTTTCTGGTGTTTTAAGGAATCAAGTAGTTTGGAGTTTTTTTCGTAGTTTTTGAGCGGGATAGTTAATTTTAATTCAAGGAATCTTAGAGCGAGATTTAATTCACTGAATATTAATGGTTTTTTCTTTAATGCATTCCGCATGTTTTCCCTTATTACCCACACTCCTAATGGAATGGAGTAATCCTTTCCTATTTCCCTGAATACTATTGCTGTTGCCTGGCGTCTTTCTTTTTCAAGGTATTCCGCTACCGCCAGTCTTGCAGCATAGTATGCTCCTGCTACCTTGTCTGCATATATTCTTTTCTTCCCTTAAAGAATTCGTGGTCAGCAATAATATTGGGTTCTTTTTCTTCGAGTGTCCAGCTGCTTCCGGGCTTCCATGCTTCAAGCTGTTCAAAAGACCATTCTCCCGGAATCAATAAAACAAAGAAATGGTTGTCAAGGAAAGAGGAAGTGAAGAGCTGAATGGAAGAGAGTTCCTTAAATGACTTGATTTTTTTAATTAATTCAATGGATAGCTGTGAATCAATTGCAGTTATCGCCCATCTTGTGGGAGTGAGTTTTCTTTTTCTTTTTACTCCAAGAAGGCCTCCTGAAAGCAGTTTGTAAAGGAAATGAACCGGAAAGTTTTCTTTGTATAATTCCTTTACTCCTTCTATTGCCTTTAAGTCAGTGTCTCCGACAATGTAATCCACTTTTCTCTCTATGTGAGGGTTCTCTTCCAGAGAGAATTTCTTTAATGGAGCTATTGGACCTAAAGGGGCTGAAAAGGAATCAAACGAGAGCCTTGGAATTGGTTTTTTCTTTAATTCAATTCCTACTTCCACTGGCTTAATGCTCATAGTCATTTCCTGTATTTCTGAAAGTAGTCTTGAAGGATTGGATGCAGAGGACACATCAAATGATTTCCTGCTGCTGATTAATTGTTCCCTGAAAGAAATAATTTTTCCTTCATCCAATCCAAACCATTTCTCTGGATTGTCCAGTAAAGCGGCATTTGAATTAATTACTGGAGAGGAAAGCGGAGCAAGAGAAACATTAGGGTAATTCGTCCAGGAAACAAATAAAGAGGGAGGACTGCTTCCGGAAAAAGAAGTTCCTTTCAGGTTGCTTGTGACTTTTTTTATGTTATTGTATCTCTCCAGTACCTTGCATTTCTTTAACCCGCATAAAAGCCTTCCCTTGCAGTAAAGGCAATTCACTCCGTTTACAATCATAAATAAGGAAAAATAAAAAGCGTTTTAATAACTTGCGTTAAAGAATAAAATAAATGGATTGATTGGATATGGCTGACATTGAAATTACTTTTCCAAATGGAGAGAAGAAGAAATTCAAGAAGGGAGTAAAGGCTGAAGAGATAGCTAAGAAAATGAAGAAGGAAGCGATTGCTGTAAAAGTGAATGGAGAAGCAAGGGATTTAGGGAGAAAGATTGAGGAGAATGCAGGGATTGAATTCATTGAAATGGGTTCAGAGGATGGATTGGATGTAGTGAGGCATTCTGCTTCTCATGTAATGGCTGAGGCAGTAAAGGAATTATGGAAGGAAGTGAAGTTAGGAATCGGTCCTACTATAGAGGAAGGATTTTATTATGATTTTTTGAAGGAAGAGCCTTTCACTGAAAAGGATTTAAAGAAGATTGAAGAGAAAATGAGGGAAATAATTAAGAAGAACGAGAAATTCAAGAGAAAGGAAGTAAAGAATGAAGAAGCAATCAAGTTGTTTGAGAAAATGGGGGAGAAATATAAGGTTGAATTACTGAATGAAATGCAGGATGAAACTGTTTCAATTTATGAGAGCGGAAAGCTGATTGATTTGTGCAGGGGGCCTCATGTTCCTAGTACTAAATATATTAAGGCATTCAAGCTGTTGAAGGTGGCTGGAGCATACTGGAAGGGAAATGAAGAAAATGAAATGCTTCAAAGGATTTACGGAACTGCTTTTGGTTCGGAAAAGGAAATGAATGACTTCCTTAAGTTTAGAGAGGAAGCAGAGAAAAGGGATCACAGAAAGATTGGAAAGGAATTGGAGTTATTTTCTTTTAATGAATTGATTGGGGCAGGGTTGGCTTTATTTCATCCAAAGGGGGCGATTCTTAGAACAGTAATTGAGGATTTTTTGAGGAAGGAGCACTGGAAGAGAGGCTATGTTCCGGTATTCATTCCTCATTTATTTAAGGCTGAAACATGGAAGAAGTCGGGGCATTATGATTACTATAAAGAGAACATGTATTTTTTGGAGATAGATGGGCAGGAGTATGGAGTTAAGCCAATGAATTGTCCTGGGCATTTAATGATTTATAATTCAAGGCAGCATTCCTACAAAGAGTATCCAATAAAGTATTTTGAGTTGGGGACAGTGTACAGGTATGAAAAGAGCGGGGTGCTTGGAGGATTGTTCAGGGTGAGAGGTTTTACGCAGGATGACGCGCATATTTTCTGCACGCCAGAACAGTTAAAGGATGAATTGAAGAAGGTAATTGAGTTTGCTTTGGATATGATGAAGACTTTTGGGTTTGAGTACTCAATAAAGTTAAGCACGCGCCCGGAAAAAAGAATTGGAAGCGACGAGCAATGGGATAAGGCAGAGCAGGCATTAAAGGATGCACTGGAAGAATTGAAATTGGGTTATGAATTGGATGAAGGAGAAGGAGTATTCTATGGGCCAAAGATTGATGTTAAGATGAAGGATGCTATTGGAAGGGAATGGCAGGGCCCTACAATTCAAGTTGACTTTAATTTGCCTGAAAGGTTTGATGTTAATTATATTGGTGCTGACAGCAAGAAGCACAGGGCAATACTGATTCACAGGACTGTTCTTGGCTCCATGGAGAGATTTATTGGGGTTCTTATAGAGCATTACGCTGGAAAGTTTCCTTTATGGCTTAGTCCAATACAGGCAGTAGTGATAAGTATCAGTGAGAAATCAAATGAATATGCCGGGAAAGTGAATGAAGAATTAATGAAGGAAGAATTCAGGAGCAGTTTGGATGTAAGAAGCGAGACTGTTTCCTATAAGGTTAGGGATGCAGAAATGCATAAGATTCCATTCATCTTGAATGTAGGGGAAAGAGAAGAAAAAAGCAGTACTGTTGCTGTAAGGGACAGAAGCAAAAAGGTCAGAATGAATGTAAAGCTGGAAGAACTGATTAAGGAAATGAATGAATTAATGAAAGATAAAAAATAATTCTTTATCTGATTCTTTTTTATTGTATGCCGAAGACATACACTGTTTTTTTGATAAAACTCCCAATTTGAGTATAACTCAAATGGGCCCCTTTGAATCTTTGGATTCAACTAGGGTTTCCTAAAAGTTTTTTACTGTTTTTTTGATAAAACTTTTCCTAAAAGTTTTTTTAGGTAAATTAAAAAGATAGATTTATATAATTAAAAGTAATTCTTTAATAGGATATTTATGCCTAGCTACCTGGATGACTTAATTAAGAAAGCCAAGAAGGTAAAGGAGAGCGATGAAGCTGAAGAAAAGGCTAAACCAGTGAAGGAAAAGAAGGAAGTAAATTTTGAGGAACTGAAGGAAAAGGGAATAATTCTGGAGAAACCAAAGAAGAAGCCAGTGGCAAGGGAAAAAAAGATTGATGAACTGGAAGAGAAACTGTTTGGAGCAGTAAAGAATAAGGGGGAAAGGGAAGAAAGAATTGCTGCTGCAAGAGAGGAAGATAGAAAGGAGTCAGCTGTAGAAAGTGAATTAAAGCAGGAGAGAAAGGAATTAATTGATTCCTATGGAGACGTAAAAATCTACAGGGTTCCGGAGAAATCACTTCTGTATTATATTGTTCCTGTTAGCAAGCCAACCATTGGGGAAAGAACTATTATTAATACTATTAAGGAGGCTGCAACAAGGCTGATTAGTATTGCTCCTTACAGGATAAGGGATATAGAGCAGAGAAGGACTGTTTACAAGCAGAAGATTCTTGAGATACTTAATTCTTCCAGGGAACTGAATATCCCTGAAAGAAGATTTGATTTTTATGCTGAGAGTGTTGTAAGAGAGATGGTTGGATATGGAATGATTGATCCTTTAGTGAGGGATGACAGGCTGGAAGAAATAATGGTTATTGGTGCAAAGAAGCCAGTGTATATATTCCACAGAGAACACGAAATGATGGTTACAAATATTGAATTTATTTCTGACAATGAAATAATTGATTTAATTAACAGGATTGCAAGAGAGGTTGGAAGAAGAGTGGATATTTCTGCTCCATTGCTGGATGCAAGGCTTGCAGATGGAAGCAGGGTAAATGCAACGATTCCTCCTGCATCCATTTCTGGTGCGTCTCTTACTATCAGAAAGTTCAGGGGAGACCCTTACTCCATAGTTGACTTAATTAATATGAAGACTATTGGATTTGATTCAGCTGCATTTTTGTGGCTTTGTGTTGATGGTTTGGGGGTTAAACCGGCAAATATATTGATTACTGGAGGAACTGGCTCAGGAAAGACAACTACATTGAATGTATTGGCTTCATTTATTCCTGAAAGGGAAAGAATTGTGACGATTGAAGACAGTGTTGACGGAGAAGAAGAAATAATTGTTTTCAGGGACAATAAACCAGAAAAAGTAAGGATTGGAGAACTGGTGGACAGGAAAATAGAAGAGAATGGCTGCAGTTATTCTTCTTTTGGGCATGAAAGGAGCCTTAATTTTGATGGCCTTGAAACCATTTGTTTTGATGAAAAAGGAAAAGCCAGGATAGCGCCAATTGATTCTTTTATTAGACATAAAACCAGGAAAAAAATGTTTGAGGTTGTTTTCAGGAGCGGAAGAAAGATAAAGGTTACGGAAGACCATTCTCTTTTTTCTTTAAATGAAGAAGCAAAAATCAGTCCAATCAAGACAAGCAACATGAAACCAGGCAGTTTTTTGGCCGTACCAAGAAGCCTTCCTTTTGATTGTGAACCAGTAAAGGAAATTAATTTACTTGAATGCCTTGACAAACTCAAAAAATGCTTTGTTGCAGGAAAACCAGTTTCAGAGGGAATGAAGAAAATTGAATTCTCTGAACTTGAAAAATACAGTGAAGGAAAAACAAGGAAAGGAAGGAATTGTTCTGTAAACCAATGGAAGAGGAAAGGAATAGTAAGGATTGAATTAATTGAAGAATTATGCAGGAAAGGATTAATTGATTTAAGTGACAATAAAAATATTTTCCTTAAGCCAAGGGTTAATTCAAGGATGGTTCCGTCAACCTTAAAACTGGATGAAGTTTTCCTTGAATTCCTTGGGTTTTGGATAGCGGATGGATGCTATGACAAGAATAGTGTCATTATTTCAACTAACGACAAGGAAGTTGAATGCATTATAAAAGAAATTGCTGAAAGGTTTGATGCTAATACAAGAATTCATTCAGATAAATTTAGTCTCATGATTAACTCAAGCATACTGAAAAAAATCATGATTAATGTTTTGGGGCTGGAAGGGAATGCGTTCAGCAAGAAAATCCCTGAATGGATGCATGAATTAAGCAACCAACAAATATGTTGGCTTCTAAGGGGGTATTTTTCTGGAGACGGGACAATAGGAAAAAACGAGATTGAATGGACTTCTTGTTCAGAACAATTAATGAAAGACATCCAAACAATGATGCTTAGAAACGGGATAATGGCAAGAATAGCAACAAAGAGATACTTGAAAGACAAATCATTTAAGGGAAGGATTTCATCTTTTGCCCAGATTGAGCAATTTATGAAAAAAATTGGCTTCCTTCAGGAAGAAAAGAATAACAGAGTATTTAGGATTGCATTAAAGAGAAAGGCAACTCATGACTCAATTGACTTAATCCCTCTCCCAATAAGCTTCCTTCAATGCAAAAGGCATGAACTCAAATTACAGCACGAGTATTATTCCGGAAGAGCAAGGATTGGAAGAAGGTTTCTCCAAAGACTGGCTTCTGTGCCTGAAAACAATGAATTGGGATTATTGGCTGGTTCTGATATTTTTTGGGACCAGGTTAAAGAAATGAGGCTTCTTCCAGAAAAAGAAAGATTTGTATATGACCTTTCAGTTCCGGGATACGAAAACTTCGTGTGTTCAAATGTTTTTGTTCACAATACTGCTGAATTAAATCTTCCATTGAATCACATAATCAGGTTAGAGGCAAGGCCTCCTGGATTGGAAGGAACCGGAGAAATCTCTCTGGAAATCCTAACCAAGAATTCTTTGAGAATGCGTCCGGACAGAATAATTGTGGGAGAGGTAAGGCACAAGGAAGCATTCACTTTATTTACTGCAATGAATACTGGACACGATGGCTGCCTCGGCACAGTTCACGCTAACTCTCCTCAGGAAACAATTGTGAGGGTTACTTCGCCTCCAATGAATGTGCCTGAAGTGATGCTTTCGGGACTGGATTTTATTGTTGTAGAGCACAGGATTCATGACAGGAAGAAGGGAACCATTAGAAGGATTACTGAAATAGCTGAAGTGACTGGAGTGCTTGAAGGAAAAACCACCGCCCAAACAATCTGGGAAAGGGATCCAATAAAGGATGAGATAAGGGGTACGGGAATTCAATGCAATTACCTTAAAACATTAATGAAGTTTACTGGATATAACAAAAAACAGATTGATGAAGAATTAAGGGAAAGAGGAAAGGTGTTAAGGGATTTAGTGAAAAAGGATATTCATTCAATGCCTGAAGTGTGTGCTATAATGCAGAATTACTTAATACAGAAGAGTGTATTGTGATGAGTAGAATAGATGAATTAAGGAAAGTAATTGAAAGAAAGAAAGGAAAGGTCGGACCCAAAATTGAGTCAGTTGACATGGAACAGGTAGACAAGATAGTGGAAAAAATGAAGCAGAAGTATTCAGAGGAAGGAATTGAATTAGAAAAGGTCGGAGGAAGGTTAAAGGAATTGAGGGGAATAATTGCCGAGGGAAAGGCAGCAGAACTTGAAGTGCAGACAGTTGAAGACTTGAAAGTCGCGGGCAGCCCAGTTGTAAGGGATTTAGGCAAGTTTTATCTTTCACTCGGGGGAATAATGAAACCAATTGATGCATTCATTCAGAGATTTCCTCAGGTAAAGCAATTGAATTATTATCTTTATTCAGCGAACATGAAGTACAGTGGAAGGCAGTTTATTGCAATTACTACTGCTGCAACTGTCATTACCTTTATAATAAGCATTCTATTCTTCAGCATAATTTTTTCTGTACTGAAAATGAATTTAATTGCAAAGATTTTATTGGTTATTATTTTGTCTTTAGTTGTCGCCCTTATATGTATTGTAATCTGTTTCCTGATTCCCAGAAGAAAGGCACAGGCAAGAGGGGACAATATCAGTAGGGAGCTGCCTTTTGCTTTAAGGCACATGGCTACTGAACTGAAAGCAGGAATTGGATTGTACAGGACAATCCAGACAATTGCTGCAGCTGATTACGGGGAATTGAGTGAAGAATTTGCCAGGACAATTACAGAGATAGAGGAAGGAACCGACACAAAGCTTGCTTTAAGGCACTTCGCTTTAAGGACACAGTCAAAGGCTTTAAGGAATGCATTGATTCACGTAATAAGGGCATTAAAGACCGGAGGAAACCTTTCAGAGATAATGAATGACATTGCTGAAGAAGTGAGTTTTGAATTGAGAATGAAGATAAGGGATTTCTCAGAGAAAATGAATTTCTTTGGAGTAATTTATATTTATATGGCAATAGTTATACCTGTATTCATTGCAATACTTGGAGGGGTAAGGATTGCTCCATTGCAGGGAGGAGGAAGCGCCTTTGCAATGATTCCATTGGATCCGGTTAATTTAAGTGCATTTTATTTATTGTTTATGCCAATAGTATTGTTTTACTTGATAATATTCATTTCAATGTCCCAACCAAAAGTGTGAATTAAATGGCGAAAGTAAGTCTGTATGAAAGGATTTCCTTTTTAAGGGATTCAAAGAACCTGAAAAAATACGAGCTTTACTTAGAGCACATTAACTTGAAAGTAGATCCATTGCTGTGGATTCTTGTTTCAATTGCAATTGCTTCAGTTGCAGCAACCATTACTTTTTTTGTTTTGGCTTTCCTGGAATTACAGATGGCAAACATCCTTGTATTCATTGTATTTGTTGTGGTAATAGATTTGTTGTTAGGATACCCAATAATAAAAGAAAATCAAAGGATTGGAGAGATTGAGGGGGATTTACCTGACGCATTAAAGCAGATGGCTGATGTATTGAAGGCAGGAGGAACTTATGAATTTGCTTTAAGGGAAATTGCTACCTCTGATTTTGGGCCTTTAACAAAAGAAGTGTCGGTTGTTTTAAGGAAGTTAGAGGAAGGAGAGAACTTTGAGAATTCCCTGAAAACACTTTCAAACAACATTGATTCAAGGTTAGTGAAGAGAAGTGTAACAATAATAATTGATTCAGTGAAGGCAGGGGCAGGGCTGGCTGACGTATTGGATGAAATAGCTGAAGACATCAGGGACGCGAACAGAATCCATCATGAAAGAAGAAGCAGAACCTTAATGCAGGTTTTATTCATGATTGCTGCTGGGGCGGTTGTAACTCCATTTATCTTTGGATTGACCTCCACTATTGTGAATTTTCTTATTACTTCTGCTGCAACTCTGGGAAACCTTTCGGCAGATATAACCCAGAATGCATTGAGTCAAAGAGACTTGCTTCTGTTATTGCTGCAGATATATATTTTTATTCAGGTATTTGCTTCCTCTGTAATGATTTCTTTAATGAGAGAGGGAAAGAAAAACAAAAGTATTATATATCTGCCCGCTCTTTTATTATTAGCATATATTACATACTTTGCTTCAATGGTGATGTCAACATCACTCATTGGAGGAATGGGTGGAGCAACATGAAAAAAATATTTTTAGAAAAAAAAGCCCAGACAGCAGTGGAAACACTATTAATTGTTGTTGCTGCTGTAGTGATGGCAATAGTTGTCGGAGCATTCATTAAGAGCCTGCCTCCCCAGCTTGAAAGCAAGGCAAACAACATTGTAAACGATTTAACCTCATAAAAAACTTTTAAGAAACCCTATTTGAATCCAAGGATTCAAAGGGGCCCATTTGAGTTATACTCAAATTGGGAGTTTTATCAAAAAAACAGTGTATTCCCCCGGCATACAATAAAAAAATAAGAATTAGGCGGAAATAACCCAAAAGAATATAAATAAGAAGTATTATATTAATTAAAATGACTTTAATTAAAAAGGAGGGATAATTGAAATGGACAACAAGGCACAAGGAGCACTAGAATATCTCTTACTGATAGGAGGAGCAGTGCTTATCGCAGCAATAGTAATAGTAATTCTGACAACCTTAGGTGCAAGCGACACGTACCATACTTCTTCAAACAGATACAACACTGAATTCCACACCCTATACCACATATCAGTATAAATTTAGAGAAAGAATTACATGGATTCCAGAGGGCAGGCAGCACTAGAATACCTATTATTACTCGGCGGAGCAATATTACTAGCGGCAATAATAATAGTGATAATGGCTGCAATGGGCATAAGCAGTTCATATGACCCTGCTGCACACAGATACAACACTGAATTCCACACCCTATACCACAGTAAGTAATTGCTCGCAGTTTATAATAAGAGTTGAGTTTTATGGAAAACAAAGGGCAAGCAGCACTAGAATACCTATTATTGATAGGGGCTGCTGTATTGATAGCGGCAGTCCTTATAGTTGTATTATCAAATTTAAGTCATTCGAGTGCTGACACCGCAGGAAACAAGCTACACACATTCCTTCACGATTTATAAAAGGTAATATTCTATGGATGAAAAGGCACAGGTTTCAATTGAGTACTTGCTGACAATCCTTTTCGGAATAATTCTAGTGATGGCCGCTGCAATACTCTTGGATAACCTAAGAGTGGTTGCCCAAAGCGCAAGAGCAGAGATTCTAACCCAAAGAGAAAAAACCATTGCTTCTCTAATTGAATAGGAGGTCTTTCTTTATTTCCTTTATTTTTTCATTTTCTTTTATTTATTTTTTTCTTGCATTAGCTACTTTAATAATTGGCACTTACACTGATTTAAAGGAAAGAATTATTTCAAATAAATTAACGTATTCAATGATTGCCGTAGGGGTGATTCTGCATTTAATTGAAGCAGCATATTTTTCTAATTATTTTTTGTTTTTTGTTTCAGTTGTGGTTGTAGTTCTTACCTTCTTTTTTTCTTACCTTCTCTGGAAGCTTGGAGTGTGGGCAGGGGGAGACGTAAAACTCTTTACTGCAATTGCCGCACTGAATCCATTCAATCCATTATTCTTTACAGGTTTTCTTGGATTGAATATTGGTTTGTTTCAGGCTACCAGTCTACCGATTTTTCCTTTAACTCTCTTTATTTTCAGCATTATCTGCATGATTCCTTATGGAGCGTTTCTTACACTGAATGGAGTTAGGAAACGAAAGGACCTGCAGCGAAAACTGAAAGAGGAATTCAAAAAGAAATTCTTTCAGGCACTTCAATTGAGTGCGGCATTAATTGGATTGAATTATTTTGTCTCTTTATTTATGCCTGACTTTTTAATTCAATACATTCTGATAATTGTTACTCTGATCGCACTCAGATTTATTAACCGGAAAGTGAGATTGATTGTAATTGCTTTGGTTTTTTTCTTTGCATTGGGAAGCAAACTGCTGATTGCAGTAAATGAATTTGTTTCTTTGTTCCTTGTGTTGTTTGTTATTTATTCCTTCTTCAGGCTATTCTTTTTGAGCAGGGAGGAAATATTGAAGAAAGAAGTAAGAGTGGATGAACTGGAGGAGGGAATGATTCCCGCTCAATCAATTTATTTGGTTGAAGGAAAAATAGTCAAGAGCGAACCACTTAAAATAGCAACAATTATTAAGTACTTAACTTCTAATAATTTAAACAAGTTAATGGATTACCTTAAACCAAAGGGAAAAACAGTAGTCAGTTCAATGAGGGCAGCAGGATTTACAGTAGAGGAAATAAAGGAATTAAAGGAATTAGTGAGAGAGAGAAAAATAGAGGAAAAAATAAAAGTAAAGCTTACAGCCCCAATGATTCCAGCGGTATTAATGGCATTTGTTTTATTGAATGTGATTGGAGACATTTTATGGAATATGATTTTATAAGGAAAGGAATTGGAAGAAAAGGGCAGGCTTCCATAGAATTCATGCTGTTAATTGTATTGATCTTGCTTTACATTCAGACAATAATCCAGCCAATGATTATAGAGGGAACGAATTCACTGGATGACACAATGAGGGTAGGCAGATCAAGATTTGCAGCAGAAAAGTTAGCCAATACCATAAATTACGTGAATTCATTGAGCGGGGAAGCAAAGAGTACAGTAAGCATATTCATTCCTGACAGGAGCAGGATTTATTGCGACGATACTGACAATGAAATAAAGTTTGTAAGTTCAATTGATTCAGAGATTGCTCAATGCAACCTGGATGGGGTCCCTGAAGACTGCGATAAAAGCTTTGGATTAATGTCAGACATAACACTGCAGTGCAACCTCATTCCTTATGGAAGTTATATTGATTCAAATGCTGCTGGAGGAAATCCAGTGAAGTTCACTGTTGAGAGGCTTTCTAATGGAACAATTCTTGTTTCTAACGAGTAAAGGCCAAACCAGTTTTGAAATGCTTTTAGTAGTGGCATTAATTATTTCAATTGCAATCCTTATTCTTGGAAACTACTTTGAACTGGATGATTCCACTATTGCTTTAGCAGTATTAAAGACAAGGACTGTTGAAAAACTGGCAGAAGAGGATTCCCTTTACGTAATAAAAAAGATTGATTACGTGGAACAGGCAAGCAATAAAATTGACTTAAATATTTCTACTTTTCCTCCAGATTTGGATAGTTATCCTGATGCTGAAGAGATTGCCAGTGAGATAGCTTCAAAGACCTCTTATGATAAAGACAAGATTACTATTACAATTAATATTACTCCGGTTTGGCCTTAGAGTTGATTGAATGATTGAAGGATTTCTAGAAAAAAGAATGCAGGGATTCAATCCAGGAAACTTTCTGGTTCTGAAACTACAGATAACGATAATCCTGATGCTTTTCTCTGTTTTCTTTAACTTTTTTCTTCCATTCAATTATTTTCTGGCTGTAATTGCTGTCTTGAGCGCTTACTTTTTGTTTGTTTTGTTATATGAGATAAGGAATAAATTCAGTAAAGACTTCAAGTACTTCCTCATTATTTTTGGGGGATTGTTTGTTTTTGTTCATGCAGGATGGTTTATTCAATTGTTTTTATCCGGAGCAGAGAGACTGAATTTTTCCTTTGTATTGCTTTTTTTGCTTATAGTTTTCTTTGTAGTAGTAAAACTGTTTCTGGGAAAGGGCTTCACCAGAGGAAAGATTCTCTCAAGCAATGGAAAGATTACAGTGATTGAAACAGGGTTTGATATAAAAAGCTTCTCCAAAGGAGGAAAACAGGTATTTGAAACAAAAAAGAAGTACAGGGAAGGCGAAGAAGCAGAAATTGAACTCAAAAAAGGGTTCTTTGGTTCAGTGAAAAAGAAACTGAAGGAATGAATTCGTTCATTAACGATGAAAAATTCTTTTAACCTTAATTTTTTTTAATTTCCTTTAAATGGAGTTAAATGATTTCTTTATTTCCAGGATTGCCTTAATTTGCGCTGTTCTGGGTTTAATCATTCTGTTTTATTTTTCCATTCAATCCGCTTATGCGGAAAAAGGGATTGAAGAAATAAGCAATGAATTAATTGGTTCAAGGGTTTCAGTGAAAGGATTTGTTGAAGATAAGTTCTTTGCAAAGGAAACTCTGTTCTTTAAACTGAGTGAAGGAAGAAATTCAATTCAGGTGGTTAAATTCAATCCTTCAGTGGAGGACTTTGAAGAAGTAAAAGGGAATTCTTTTGTTGAAGTCAGGGGTTCTGTACAGGAATACAAGAAAAACTTGGAGATAATTGCAGAAGAAGTAAAGAGAGTTGGTTATGAATGAAATAGTTTTTCCCTTAATAGGCTGTCTTGCCGGAGTGCTCACTGGATTGATTCCAGGAATTCATGTAAATACCATTGCATTACTTGTTCTTGCTATTGCTCCGGAAAATGACTTCAATTTTGTCTTGTTTTTGGTTTCAATGGCTGTGGTGCATTCATTCGTGGATTTCATTCCCTCAATTGGATTGGGCGCGCCTTCAACAGATAACTTTCTTTCAGTGCTTCCGGGACACAGATTCCTGCTGAAAGGAAAGGGCTTCCAGGCAATAAAGCTTTCAGTGGTTGGAGGGGTTTTTGCTGGAGTGTTTTCTCTTCTGCTGCTTCCTGTCTATTTTCTTTTTCTAATTGAATTCATTGAATTGATTTCTTTTTTGATTCCATCCATTCTATTGTTTGTTCTTTTTTTAACGGTAATTTCAGAAAAAGGAGCAAAGAGAAAGGCATTTGCCTTGATTGTAATATTTTTTTCTGGGGC
>JBDRIL010000014.1:0-50389 GCA_043815885.1 archaeon
AGTAATTGCGTCATACATTGTCATGCTTTATGCCCCAGTACTATTGCCGTTTGGGGGATTTGGATTGAATCTGCTCTCAAACTGGCCAATAATACTGGTAACAAGCATAGTATACGCATACTTGTTTTCCTGTATTCTTGCTTTTGTTTTTTCTTTGGGGCAAAAGCCAAATAAATGTGTTGTCCTGAATTAAGTTCCCTTCTGGTTTTTAGTCTCATGTATCCGCCTTTTTTTACTTGTTTTTTATCAGCCTAAATGCTGTTTGGCAAGCCGATAAGTTTATATTATAATTCTATCATAGTAATAGAATAGTGATATAAATGAAATATGGGCTTTTTGTGAGGAAACTCTTGTTAAGGAAAGACCGCTATATTTCAAGCGGGGAGTTAAAAGAAGAGTGTGCTAAGCTTGGCATGCCGTACGAGAAGGCAATCAAATACTTGTATCTCTATAAATACTTAGAACGTATTGTAAGGGGTTTTTTCTATATTCCGACTGTGGAGGAAAGAAAATACAAGACAGGCGGGCCAAGCTTTTATGAGGCAATCTCTAAAGCAATGGAATACAAGAAAGTAAAAAACTGGTACTTTGGGTTGGAGACAGCAGTAAAGCTGAATAACATAACCCACGAGTTTTTCACAATTGATTATGTTGTTTCAGACACGATTTTCAGGGCAAAACCGTTTAAGGTTCTTGGAAGAAAAGTCAAGTTCGTGAAATTGAATAAAAAATTGTTTGGGTTTGGAGTAAAAAAATCCAAAAACATGCCTTACTCGGATTTGGAGAAAACCATTCTGGATATAATTCATTTACGGAAGTATTTGGGGGAAACCAATAAAGCAATAAGGGATTATGTGATTGAGTGGGCTGACGAAGCAGACAAAGACAAAATGAAGAAGTACTCAAAGCACTACAGTAAATCAGCGAGAAAGGTTTTAGAGGAATTAAAATAATTCTTTTGGGGGAATTTTGAATGATTGAAGAGGAAGCATTAAATTGGCTGTCAGAAAAACTCCAAATAAAGAGCACTCAATTAATTGAAAAAGACCTTTTACTGCAGGGCCTGCTATTGCAGCTCTCAAAATCAGGATACTTTTCAGAGAATTTTGTATTCAAGGGCGGAACCTGCCTAACCAAAGCATACTTCGGCTATTACCGTTTTTCGGAAGACCTTGACTTTACATGGATAAAACAGGAAGTGTTTGAAGGCAAATCAGAAAACCAGATAAGAAAAATGCTTTCAAAAGAAATCAACAAAATAATGGAAATAACCGAAAAAGCAACAAAAGAACTCGGGTTAGAATTCAAGCCAGTGAAATCAGACAAACACTATGTCCAGTTGGGGGGAAGCAACAGGTTCATAACATTAAAGTTATGGTATACGCCAACCACTGAAGAAAGAGAGACATTCATAAAGATTCAATTAAACTTTGTTGACAAAATATTTCACAAGCCAAAAAAAATCGAACTAAAAGCAATAGCCGAGAAACATGCTGAAGACTTCGAGTATCTTTACCCAGAATACGCTGCAATGGCTATTGAGGCCCCGACTTTCTACTGCTATGACCTCAAAGAAATCGCAGCAGAAAAGACAAGGGCTTTGCTGACAAGAAGGGGATTCAAGGCAAGGGATATTGTTGACTTGCATTATTTGGCTACGGAAGGAGCAACAATAAATGCTGTGAAGAAAATGGCGATTGAAAAAACATTATTTATGCTCAAATACCTGAAATACGGGGAAAACCTGAAAAACAAGAAATTTGAAGAGGAATTCAGGCTGGGAGAAGAAGAAAGATTAATGATAGAAGAAACCGGCAAGGGATTTGAAAAATTTGCAAGCAAAACACTCAAAGAATTAAACGAATTAGCTGAAGAAACAAGGAAAAAGCAAAAATAAGGGTGTTTATATGGAAACATTTAATGGAAAACTAAGAAGAATCCTTTATAACGGGAAAAGATTGCATATAGCAAGAAGTCATTCCATCCATGAAATAGATAACGAAATAAAAAACCTGAAAGTCGGTGACTTAGTGCTTTGCAGTTGGCATAAAACAATAAGGAAGATTTAAATACAATGAAGACATAATAATATTGAAAAGTTTTTTTGTGGGGCACAAAAACTAAAACGTTTTTTAACTCAAAGAGGGGACCACCCCCCCGCAAGCTGTTTAAACCAAAAAGCTTTCATATGAATTTTTACATGTGATTATGTGTATTTTCACTCTTGAATTGGTGGAAGAATTATTAACGCTATTTAAATAGGTTGCTAATACAATAGCAACCTTTATATATGTGTTTGTTTAGTATATTTATTGTGGATGAAAAAACAATTATTGAGGTTCTCAATAGATGGAATCCTTGGAAAAAAGAGATTGATGCAGGCATAAAGAGGCCCAAGTATATTAACATTATTTATCCTTTTTTTGAGCGAAAAGAGGTCATTGTTCTTAAAGGAGTACGCAGGTCTGGCAAATCCACTATCCTAAAGCAGTTAATATCTGAGTTACTGAAGAATGGAGTGGCAAAAAACCAGATCCTGTATTTGAATCTTGAAGACTACAATTTTTCTAGTTACCTGAACGTGGATTTATTTGAGCAGGTTTTAAATGCTTATAAAAAATACTTGAAGAACAAAAGAAAAATTTATTTTTTTATTGATGAAATCCAGAAAATTCCTGGTTGGGAAAAATGGGTTAGAACAAAGTATGACTTGAATGAAAACATTAAGTTCGTGATTACAGGTTCTTCAGCTTCCTTGTTGTCCAAAGAGTTTTCAGCTCTCTTGACAGGCAGAAATTTATCTTTCAGGGTCTTGCCTTTGTCTTTCAGCGAGTTCCTCTTGTTCAGCAAAAAGGGTTATTTAGAAGATTATTTAAAGTTCGGTGGTTTTCCAGAGGTTGTTTTGGAGAAATCTAAAGAAAAAAAGTTGTTTTTGCTCCAACAGTATTTTGAGGACATTATTCATAAAGATATAATTGACAGATATAACATCAGGAATGCAAAACAATTAATTGAATTAGCGAGATATCTGGTTGGCACTTCTTCTTCAAAAGTCAGTTTTAACAAGTTATCTAAAATTTTCGGGATTTCAAAGGACACAATTTCAATTTATGTTGGCTATATGGTTGATGCATACCTTTTAGTTGAAGTAACTTATTTTTCCTATTCCGCAAAAATAAGGCATGACGTAACCAAACTTCCAAAGTTTTACGCAATCGACAATGGTCTAATCAATGTAGCAACCATTAAATACTCAAAGAATTTGGGCCAAATGTATGAGAATACTGTTTTGATTAAATTATTAGAAAGCTTTGATGAGATAAGTTATTGGTCGGAACTAAAATCAGAGGTTGACTTCATTGCTGGAAATAAAGCAATGAATGTAACTGCAACAGACAAAGTGCCTCCCAGAGAAAGAAAAGGATTAGAGGAATTCAAAAGAAAGCATAAAAATTTTTCCATTTTCTTGATAACTAAATCAACCAATAAAGGAGACCTGCTTTCAATCAAAAAGTTTTTGGAAGTAGAGGGGCTCATCACCTAAAAGCTTAAATATAATGAACGCCTTATAGTATTGAAAAGTTTTTTTGTGGGGCACAAAAACTAAAACGTTTTTTAACTCAAAGAGGGGGCCGCCCTCCCCGCATCAGAACCTACGTGACAAATCAGTTTATGAAAAATAATGTTTTTAAACGCAATAACTGATTTGTCATTCCGATACCTCCCTCATTTGGAGGGTATCGTTTCTTCGCCAGCCTTTTTTCTAAAAAGGTTGTCCGATACCTCCCTTCCGTAAGGTTCCTATTGTCTCCTGTTTGGGCAGTAATGTTATGCTGATAATTTCCTTGTTTTTTATCAGCCTAACTAAGAAAACCAAGAGTTAGGCTGATGGTTTTAAATACTTTTATCAGCCTAACTATTTTTATGGCTCTCAGAACAAAAATGGTTAAGGGAAAAAAATACTACTATCTTGATTTAAGTTATTTCATTTCAGACAAGGCAAAAACCTTCAGTAAATACATTGGCGCAAAAAAGCCATCAAAAAATGAAATTGCAAAAATTAAGGAGTCTATCAGGAGTGAAATAATTTCAAAAATTTCAGGAAAAAAATATGAAAATGAGTTCATTTCCAAAGATGATTTAATAAAAGCACTTCTTTTCAAAGAAGCATTTAATAAGAGATTTGCTTCCCTTTCCAAAGTACAAAAGAGAAAGCATGAAATTGATAGTACAATTCTTTTCACTTTAACAACTCTTACAACAGAAGATGTTGATGTTAGCCTGGATGACGTTGTGAATGCTTTTGAGAAAGAAAGGCAATTGAGCGTTAGAGAGCAGATAAGCAAAAACATGCTTAAAGCGGTTGAATCAATAAAGGAAAAGCATGTTCTCAACAAGCAATATTTACTGGGATTGCACAAAACAATAATGGCGAGTTTTGAGGGAAAGGCGCCAGGCAAAACAAGAAGCCGTCAGGTTTACCTGCACAAACACGATCCAAAAAATCTTTTTGGGATAGAAATAGGTTATAGGCCCCCGCACTACAGCAAGATAAACGAATTACTTGATGACTTTGTTGAATGGCATAATTCAACTAAAATAAATCCAATAGAGAAAGCAGCAATAGCGCACTACAAACTATACAAAATTCATGCCTTCCTTGATGGCAACAAAAGGATAAGCAGGCTGTTATTCAATAAAACTCTATTGGATGAAGGATTTCCGTTGCTTAACATTTCATTAAAAAAAGAACCATATTTCCAGGCACTGATAGCTGCAGTTGAGAAAGACCAGCCAAAAAAAATCGCGGAATTCACGCTAAAAGAATTCTTAAGGCAAACAAAACAATTTCTAAAACAAAAATGAGGCACTGTGTTTTTCCGATAACTTTTCCTTAATCAGAACCTGCCCGCTTTTAAAAAAAGCAGGCGCGCAAAAAAGCTTTGGATACATTTTCCTTCCAACAGTTTTCCTTTAAGAAGTTTTCTGTTGCTTTTTCTTTTTAGAGGATGAAAAAATGCCTAGGAAAAAAAGGAGATTGAGTGGTAGAAAAGTAGGAGAGTTTATAGCACAACAAAAGGCTAAAAGGATAGTTATTGCAAACAGAAAAAAAGCTAGAGTGCTGTGTGAGTTGTTTCCTTCCCTTTCTAATTTGAAAGCGTTTCCTGCAGAAAGATTAAGAATGACTGCGGATGAATTCAGTTTGGTAAGGTTACTTGAATCGGCTGAGGGCAGAATCTCCTTTTCTAAGAATGCTTTACGAGAAATATTTAATAAGGACCCACAAAGAGCAATGCTTTTTGTTCGTTTTTTGAGAGCATGCAAACTATATAAGGTAAATCCTATGCGTGTGTTAGGCAGGCCATTTGCTTTGGGGATGGTTTCATCTTATGGCAAAGAAGTAAGGGCGCAACTTGTTACTGAACTAAGAAAATTAAAGCGTGAAAAAAAAGAAGATTTTGATTCATTTGATTTGGTTGGATTCTTTAAAGAGGATTCCCTCTATTTAAGGCAAGCCTCTAGAACACAGTTTAAGGATTTGCAGTACTCATTACATCTTGAATTCAGAACTCTTGCATTTCTTGCAACAAGAAATTACTAAGTGGAACACATTAAGGGATTTAGCAGGAGAAAGATGGCGAAATATTTTTCTTGAAAAGGCAAAACAAAAACCAACAACGTCTTTTATAGAATTCTTGGAATCAGGGGCTTTCAGGAAGTCAAGAAGTATTACTCCCGGCAGGAAGAAGCAACTAATGGAGTTAGTTAAAGCCAACCACATTGACTGGCTACAAATACGCCGCGAATTTAAAGACTAGACTTATTAAAATATTTCGACGTGCTCGCTGAGTCCGTTGAGTCTCTTCATTCTTTCTTTGAAGGCTTGGCTGGGAGTTAATTTGGCGGGAGCTTCATTTTCATTCTCGTTATTTCCGTTTCCGTTATTTCCATTGTTTCCGTTGAATGAATTTTTTTTGAGCAGTAAGGTTGAGGTTCCGCCATTGTTGTTCTTCAGTCCTTTCAGGAAAGCATTTATTTTGTCCATTGAGTCTTCATTCATTTCTCCATTGTATTTGCATTTCATGCATTGCAGTCCAATAGGGATGGATTTTATTTGAAGAGAACCACAAGAAGGACAGTATTTTAGTTTCAAGTATATCACTCGTGCAAAATAATTTAAAGGCAATAATATAATTACTTTATTATATATAAATATTGCCTTTTTTTTGGCAAAAAATAAGAAAATTATGAATTTTTTTCATTGTATACCGAAGGTATGCAATGTTTTTTTTGATAAAACTTTTCTTAAAAGTTTTTCAGAATTTCTTCAGTAAATCGCTTGGTCGAACATCCTCGGCTTTTTTTTCTTGTTTTTTGAATGCAAAAGTCCTTTTCCCTTCTTCTTTTGTTTGAGTGCCTGAATCAATTTTTTCTTCAAATAATTTTTTTCCTTTAAATCCTCTGTTGAATAAATGCCTTCTCTCAGCCCAGAAAATAACCATTATGAGTATTACCATTAATCCGATGATCCCGCTCAGCCAGTAATCCTTTGCTGTTGAAGCCAGTCCGGTTGTTGTAGTGATTCTTGGAGGCTTTTTCTTGACTGACTGTTTTTCAACTAATTCAATCTTTTTATCTATTTCTTCTTCTGTTGAACTCAATCCAGTTGTGACTTCATTCCTTAATTCTTCAGCTTCATTCTTTATTCCTTCCAGTGCAGTAATCATGTTATTTATTTCATCTGTTTTTTCTCCGATTTTTTTGTCTGTTTCTTCTTTCAGTGAATTCAATGCATTTGATTCTTCCTCTAACCTTGAACTGATTCCTTCAAGTGTTGAACTCACTTCTTCCTGGAATTCTTCCGGGACGGCATGAATTGCTTCAATTTCTTCAATCAATTCCTCCACTGTACTGTTCTTCATATAAGTTACTGCCTTTATTTCATGTATTCCCTTTGAAATCCCGAAGTAAGCTATCTCCAGAGTCAAACCAGAAGTGCTTAAAGGATCTGAATCAAAAGTGAAAGCCTTTAACACGTAATCCTCGTGAATTACTGGAGGCTTGTTATTGAATGCAGTAATAACCAGCAGTTCATCAAAATAAACTTCTGTTGTATTGAAGGAATCACTTGGATTCAATTCAATGGAAAAACTCCAGTTAATGTTTGCCGGAATCCTTTCAGGAACATTGATTGCAGCGGCATGCACTAAAGAAAAACAAAAAACCAATAAAACCAATAAAATTACTCCCTTCATTTCTCTCCACTCCCAAATTCCTTTATTCCATTAATATTAGTTTTCCATTATTTTTAAACCTTCCTCCTTGTCTTTGTTTTTATTCTTTTCTTTTCATTACTTTTAGGTATGAAGGCATTAATAGTGCATTCTTCCTCTCCTGATGTAAGGAAGCTGGCAGAGCTAATGGCAGAAGAACTTCAAACCAATAACATTCAAGCACAGATTGAGGAAGTAATTCCATTAAAGCAGAAAAGACTAAAGAAAAAGGAAATGAAATTCAAGCCAGTGACCTTTGACTGGAATGGTTTTGACTTGGTTTTTGTTGGAGTGCCGGTGATTGGTTTTGGCAGTTCCAAAGCAATAAACAATTACCTCCGCAAATGCCAGAATTTAAGCGGGAGAAGGATTGGTTTATTTATTGTCTGCATTGGCTTGCACGGAAACGCAGTAAAAAAAATGACTTCAATCATTAACTTCCACGGCGGAAAGGTAAAGGATTACACCGTGATTTCATCCTTTTTAGGCTTAAACGAAAAAAAATTAAACCAGGCAAGAGAATTCACCCAAAAAATGATTAAATAAAAAGGAGGCTTTAATCAATGAGGCCAGGAAGAAGATTAACTCTAAAAACAAGGAGAGCGCAGAGGTCAGTTAAAGGAAAACGCCAAGCACCCAAATCACAGCAACCTACAAGAAAAAAATATACTGCAAAAGTACTTGGAAAACGTTTGAAATCGTTTGGAAGAGGGAAAAGGGTAAAAAAGATTGTGGAGTCAATTTTTGAGAGACAAAGTCTGTTGAATCCTTTTATAGAAAGATTTGGGGACTTTCGAGGGGGGGATAGCACTGTTGTCATCAAGGTTCTAAGTAGAATTGCCTCTGGTAAAGAAGTAAATATTGCAGAAGCTGTAGAAGAGGAATTGTTTAACTTAGGAATACATTGGTATGCCAGCAGGAAGATGCCAACAATTGATTTATTAAGGAGTGTTCAAAGTAAGTTGAAAAAAAAGGAGTTGCTTGAGGAATTGATTAGAAGCATTCACGAATAAATTTTTTTGTAATTGAGTTGGTGATAGGCGGTTGGCTTTTAATAAGATTAAAATTGAAGGCAATAATAAGACGAATGCAATGCATTTGCATTGCTTTCATGAATTGAATAAAATGCATGTAAGGAATGAATTGCCTTTGAAGTTCATTCATCCCGAACAAACAGTCATTCTTTCTTCTTCTCAGGGCCTTTCTTCCAGAAAAGGCAAGTTTGATTTCCTGGTTGAGACACTGAAGGGAAAACTCATTGGTTTTGAGGTATTGACTCGTCCTTCAAAGGGAAAGATGAAGGAAAAGCTTGCTTATGCTAATGAAGTCGATGAATTTGTTTTTGTATTGCCTCATGATGCAATGCAGTTCTATCAAAAGCCAAAGACAAAAGTATTCCATAAGAAATGCAGGCTGAATTACTTTGGAAATGAATTCAGTTCTTCTTCCTTGAAGGTGTGGCTGTTTAATTTAAGGGATGGAAGATTCACTGAAAAGGCTTCCTTCAATAAAGTCTTCTGCGTGAAAAAATGAAAAAAGTATGGCCTGTTTGGGTTCTAGCTTTATGGCTTTTATTGAATGCCCCCAAAGCCGCAAAAAATGATAGGCTTGGGCCGGAATTGCCTCCGCAACCGAAATCATTAATTGAATCTTTGAGTGCTAACCCTCACTTGTATCCCGAATTCGAGAAATTAGATAGCCTGGCTTCCCAGCCATATAAATTAAAGATTGGAAACGAAATTATGGAAAGAAAGCTGCCTAAATGGATGAAACCCTTGCTTCCTAATCTTTTAATGCTTGAGTCATCATTGGATTCTGCTGCAGTGAGCTATAAAGGAGCCAAAGGCTTAGGTCAATTGACTCAAGATGCTTTAAAAGAACTGGAAAGGGTTGGCTATAAAATTAATCCATTTAATCGGATAGAAAACATGAAAGGGACGGTTATCCTCTTGATAGATTATGATTGGTATCTTGAAAAGTTCAGCAGTTATTATCCAAAATACCTCCCAGAAAAAAAGAGGGAATGGCTTTTAGCAGCTTTTTTTAGAGGGCAGAAAAGGGTTCTAAAACACGGAATCCCTTCAGATGCGAAATGGTATATTAAATCAATAATTAACAGAGACACTTTAAAATTTTACGAGGAAATAAAAGAAAAAAGGAAAAAGCTCTCCAAAAAACCCAAACATGACTTGAAAAAGTCTGGTAAAACTTCATTGTCCCCCGGCTATGCCCCCAAACCTAAAGTAAGGCGAATAAGAGTCTAAGCATTTGGATTTTATTTCTTTCGCAGATTGAGTTATCATTATATGCCTTTAATGGAGTCACAGATTCTGACTGAAAAAGCTGAATTAAAGTACTTGAACCTGGCGTTTGATGAAGGGGATGAAGTAATTCCTTTAATGAAGCAGGCCTTAATGGAGGCTGGAATCGATAACGCAAAGATTGTTGGATGCAGTGGAATAATAAGGCAGGGAATAATGAATTACTTCCAGAAATCGTTTTATAAGTCCAGGGAACTCAACAATACAAGGGTAATGAATGGTTCAGGCAGGTTTGTGAAAGAAGGAAATGATTTCAGGGGAGACTTCCATATTGCAGTCTTAATCGGAAGCCAGTACTGGAATGGAACCCTTGTAAAGGGAATTGCATCAGACGGCTTCAGCATTAGAATTGAATTCATTAGTTTTCTGACACAGTAATTCCCCTATTTTTCTCCTTTCTTGTGCCATAACCAGTAAACCATTAATTCATGTGACCTCCAGTTTCCTCCAACGCTCTTCAGGAATGTCCTTTCTTTTTTTTCTGCAATCGCATGGGCTTCCTCTTGGGTTTTAAGGCCATATCTTTCATTAAGGTATTTTTCTATGGCTTCATGTAAGCTGATTGCATGGATTGACCTCTTTCTTTCCAGCTCTTTGTCAATAAATACAGTGTTTTTTTTCCTTGACCATTCCCCTACATGCGGTTCTCTCTTGAAAACAATTCTGTCCTTTATTTTCCTTCCATCAAACTCAAACGAGACACTATTTTTATTGAATTCCATGTTCTTTACTGGTTCTCTCAAAAGCCTTTTCATTAAATCTTTTTTTTCTTTTTCTTTCATTCCTTTAAAACAACACTGAACTATTATAAATTTCTTTTCTTTTTTTTGTGAATTCAAATAGCTTTTTATTTCTTTTATCCTACTACTTCTTAGTGCTTGGACCCGTAGCCTAGTCTGGATAGGGCAACAGCCTTCTATCAACCATTGAGTAGGTTGGTTCCGCAATATGCCGGGGAATTTCATTTCATTCAATTCCCCATTAATATTGTTGTATTAATCGGAGGAAAGCTGTGGGTCGTGGGTTCGAATCCCACCGGGTCCGTTTTCGAGCAAAGTTTTTAAACAACTGAGTTCAATATTATATTGGCTTTGGCATGATTTCTTCGAAAAAAGCTAAGGGAACTAAGTTCGGAGAATTAGTTAGGTTTAAGCGTATTGATAAATCCGGAAGGATTTTTAAGCCTACTAGACGAAAAGATTTAGGTCTTTTCGTTACTCGCAAAGGACGAGAATTCCTATTTAAGCATAAGTTGTTGGGTAAAGGAAGTCTTTTAAGAAAGGCTGACCTCACAAAAGGATTTCTTGATGGCTCACGAAAGTTGACATCAGTTAAAAAGGGAAAATCAATAATGGTTTATCTTCATGAAGGCAAGACAAGAAGACCTTTTTTTGTTTTAGAGAAAATTAAAGTAAAAGAAATGAAGGAATGCCAGGAAGTCATTAATAAAATAAATTCATTGAAATTAGAAGGCCCTAAGTTTGTCCTTAAACCAATAGATGTATATTTCGTGGAAAAGACTCATAATGGTGTTCATCTCGCTAGAAAATTTTATAGAGAACCCACTGTGAGGGAAATGGAGGAATATTTATTAAGTGAAAGAGGGCCTATTGAAGATGAAACAGCGAGAAGCTTTGAAAGAAAATATGGAAACCTATTTTCTTCGATATTTTCTGACACAAAGCCAGGGGAATTAATAGGGGCATCCTTTGAAGCCTACACTAAACTAAAAAAATTTAGGGATACCAATAAATTAAAATTCAACATAACTGACTCTAATGTCATTGTTACAGGTTTTGATCCTTTAAAAAGAAGATTTACTTTTATTTTCAAGGGAATGATAAACAAGTAAAAAATAACTGATTCTTGTTGAGTGAATTTAGGGGGAAGCAAGATACTTTAAATAAAATGACTTTCTTTAGATATCTTATTAAGTGATAAGATTTGGATTAGCAGGACTGAAGTTTGTGAAAAGCTTTAGATTCTATAAGAAAAATAATAGATTTTTAAGGAACTTCGTATTATTTAAATCTTGAGGAGTTAAGACCAATGGATTTTAAGAATAAAATAGCAGAGTTATTGGAGAAAAGCATTTCTCTTAAGGATTTCTCTAGTGAAAAGATTGCTTTGCTTTTGGAAACCCCTCCTTCAAGTGAATTGGGCGACTTGAGTTTTCCCTGCTTCAAGCTTTCTTCTGCTTTAAAGAAGAAACCTGATGTAATTGCTTTGGATTTAAAGAAAGAGTTAGAGAAAGAAAAAGAAAAATTAATTGAGAGAATTGAGGTTAAAGGGTCTTACCTTAATTTTTTTCTGGATTACTCTTTTGTTGCTTCTGAATTGATTCCGCTCATTTTAAAGGAAAAAGAAAAGTATGGAAGTAATTCTAGTGGAAAGGGAAGAAAGGCAATGGTGGAGTACTCTGCTCCCAACACCAATAAGCCTCTTACTTTAGGCCATTTAAGGAATGACTCTATTGGAATGGCTGTAAGCAATCTGTATGAAGCAAATGGATGTAGTGTAATCAGAGCAAACCTTTACTCTAACAGAGGAATTCATATCTGTAATTCATTGCTTGGATACATGAAGTGGGGAAAAGGAAAAAAACCAGACATTAAACCGGACCATTTTGTTGGAAAATTTTATGTAATGTTTCACCAGAAAGCAAAGGAACAGCCTGAACTGGAGAAGGAAGCCTTTGAGTTACTGAGTAAATGGGAGAAGAAAGACAAAGAGATTAGAGAGTTATGGAAGCAGATGGATGAATGGGTGATTAAGGGATTTAAGGAAACCTATAAGGAATTTGGTTCAGTGTTTGATGTTGAATTCAAGGAATCAGACTTTTACGATAAAGCAAAACCATTAATTGAATCAGGATTAAAGAAAGGAGTCTTCATTAAAACCGATGAAGGGGCAATTGAAGCCAGTCTCGGAAAATACGGATTGAATAAGAAAGCAATTCTCAGAGCTGATGGAACCTCGATTTACATTACAAATGATTTGGCTTTAACAAAGCATAAATTCGAGAAATTCAAGCCGGATAAGGCTTTGTGGGTTGTTGGTTCAGAGCAAAATTTTTACTTTAAGCAGTTATTCAAGATTCTTGAATTGCTTGGTTTTGAGTGGGCAAGGAAATGCGTTCACTTGAGTTATGGAATGGTTTACCTTCCTGAAGGGGTAATGAAGAGCAGGGAAGGAATCGTGGTTGATGCAGATGCAATAATTAATGAAATGAAGGAACTGGCAAAAAAAGAAATACTTAAAAGGCATAAAGACTTGAATGAAAAGAAATTACAGGAGAGAGCAAAGGCAATTGGTTTGGGGGCAATAAAATTCTATCTCCTAAAAATTGATCCAGTCAAGGACATTTATTTTGATCCAGAGAAAAGCATTTCTTTAGAGGGAGAAACAGCCTCATTCATTCAATACGCTTTCGCTAGATGCAGCAGTATTCTGAAGAAAGCCAAAGCAAAAATTGATTCAAAAAACATTGATTTCTCTTTGCTTGATTCAGTTCAGGAAAAGAATTTATTGACCCTTCTTTCAAGGTATCCTTCTGTAATAGCCTCTTCACTCAATTCATTGAATCCCTCAATACTCTGTCATTACCTGCTTGAATTGGCTTCTTCCTTTAATGCTTTCTACAGGGACTGCAAGGTATTGGAGGCAGAGGAAGAAAAAAGAAAGGCAAGGATTTCTTTGGTTGAGGGAACTTCAATTGTTTTAAAGAATGGTTTAAGCGTTATTGGAATTAATGCAGTGGAGGAAATGTAATTAAATAGTTTGTGACATAAATTATTTTTCATTCAGAGAGTTTTTTTTATGAGTGCAAAAGCATTAAATTACAAGTCAATGCTTAAAACATTGTTAGCTAATTCTAAGCCATTTAATTCAAGTCAAAAGAAACTCATTGAAAAAGCTTTCTGGTTTTCCAGGAAAGCCCATGAAAAACAGTTAAGGCTTTCAGGGGAAGCTTTTTTTGTTCATCCCTTTAATACTGCACTGATTCTAAGCAAGTATAAACTGCCTCCTGAAATCATTGTCACTGCATTACTTCATGACGTATTGGAGGATACAGCAGTTACTCCTTCAGAATTGGAAGAGAATTTCGGTAAAAGAATTCGTGATTTAGTGGAATCATTAACTGAATTGAGTTTAATAGTGGATAAAACCAGAGAAGAAAGAAGAATGTCCTCTCTCCAGAGAGCATTGTTTGCTTCAACCAGGGACGTAAGAGTAATCTTGATTAAGTTGGCTGACAAACTCCATAACCTTCGAACCCTGAAGTATTTCCCTAAATCAAAACAAGTGCAGATAGCCCAAGAAGCTCTTGAAGTTTACGCGCCAATAGCTGAAAAACTTGAATTAACTCAGTTCAGGAAAGAAATCCAGGACATTTGTTTTTCTTTGACGAAACCAAAAATCTGTTCAAAGATAAAGAAGAAGATGGAGGAAAAATCAAAAAATAAGAAAAAAGAAATGGATCTCTTAATAAAGAAATTAAGGCCTGAGTTAAAGAAATCAAGAATTGAAGCCAGATTCATTAAAAGAGACAGAGACCCATATCAGGTATTCCAGAAGATGACTAAAACCTTTAAGTCCTTAAATGAAATCTATGATTGCGTGTTTTTAGTTATAATTACTGATTCTATTCCTCAATGCTATGAAGTTCTTGGAATAATTCACACTCTTTACAAGCCCCTTCCCTTGAAGTTCAAGGATTACATTGCTATCCCTCAATCCAGTTTGTATCAATCCATTCATACTGCAGTAATTGGCCCAAAAGGAAAACCTATTAAGATTTATATTCGGACAAACGAAATGGAAGAGAAAACCCAGAAGGGAATCTTGTTTTTGGTAGAGAGACATGGAGACATAAAAGAAACGAGTTCCCTGTTATACAATTTAACGGAGTTAGATATGCATTCCCTGGATGACAGTGAATTCATGGATTTATTGAAGGAAGACTTGTTGGAGGACAGGATATTTGTTTTTTCTGATAAAGGGGAAATGATTGAACTGCCTAAGGATTCCACCCCGATTGATTTTGCTTTCCATATTGATCCAGCTCTTGGAAAGAAGGCATTGAGGTCAGTGGTTAATGGAAGAATTGTTCCATTATGGCATAAATTAAGGAACGGGGATATAGTGGAAGTGATTCCTTCTTCAAAGGAACGAAGGGATGTTACATGGTTAGGCTTCACTAAATCACATAAAGCGAGAAAAGAAATAACCAGAATGATTAAAGAAAAAAAACCCAATAATAAAAAAGTGCGTTCAACCCTTGTTAACGTTAAGTTCAAGGTCCTTAACAGGATTGGAATGCTTCATGATTTGACTGGAGCTTTTGCTTCCCATAACGTTAACCTTGTTTCTGTCAGTATGCATTCCGCACCCAAAACAACCTTAACAGACGGAACAGTAACAGTTGAAGTGACTTCCCCAAAAAAATTTGAACGCACAATAAATAAACTCAAAAAACTTAAAGGAGTAATGGAAGTTCAAACCAGTTACTTGACGTAAAACTCTATTTCTTCAGTACTGCCCTTATTCTTCTTGTGTCGGCTCCAATGGATTCCTCTTTTATTATCCTGAATTCGCCTAATTCCTTTGTGTTTTTTACGTGCGGGCCAGCACACACTTCTTTGCTGAATCCTCCAATCGAGTAAACTGAAACCTTTTCACCGTATTTAGCGTCAAAGAAAGCCAGAGCCTTCTCCTTCCTTGCTTCTTCCAAACTCTTTTCCTCTCTTTTTACGAGCAATCCTTTTCTTATCTGTTCATTCACTATTTTCTCTACTTCCCTTAAGTGTTCCTTTGAAATTTTTTCAGGAAAAGAAAAATCAAACCTCAGCCTTTCAGCAGTAATATTGGAGCCCTTTTGTTTCACTCTCTCTCCCAATACCTTTCTTAATGCAGAATGAAGCAAATGCGTTGCAGTATGCAATTCAATTGTTTCCTTCTCCTTATCAGCCAGTCCTGACTTGAATCTCTTTTCTGTTGCCTTTCTTGAAATTTCCTGATGCTTCCTGAATTCTTCCTTGAATTCTCTTTCATTCACTTTAATTCCTTTTTCTTTTGCCAACTCCATTGTCATTTCCAGTGGAAATCCATGAGACTGAAATAAAAGAAAAGCGTCATTTCCGGTTACAACCTTATTTCTTTCAATTATTTTACTGAAAATTTTCAATCCCTTTTCCAGTGCTTTAGAGAATTTTTCTTCCTCTTTCCCCAATTCCTCTAAAATGAATTCTCTATTCTTCTCTAATTCAGGCCATTCCCTTTCATTCAATTTAATGAACTCCTGAACAATTTCCTTGCAGAAGTTTTCCTTTATCCCAATAAGCCTTCCATGCCTTATTGCTCTCCTGATTAATCTCCTTAAAACATATCCTCTGTCCAGATTGCTTGGAATTACTTTCTTCTCTGCCAAAATAAATGTAGCTGAACGCAAATGGTCAGCAATAATTTTCTTTGATTTTTCATCCCCTTTTTCTCCTAATTCATTTAATTTATTCATTACAGGGGAAAAGAATTTTGTTTCAAATACAGTGCTTTTTCCCTGAAGCATTGCAATTGTTCTCTCTGCCCCCATTCCAGTATCCACGTTCTTTTGCTTTAATTGTTCGTATTTTCCTTTCCTTGTCTTATTGTATTCCATGAATACATCATTCCATATCTCAAAGTACTTTCCGCAATTGCATCCAGGCCTGCACTCAGCAGAACATTTCTTTTTTCCTGTATCATAAAATATTTCTGTGTCAGGACCGCAAGGACCTGTTTCTCCTACCGGCCCCCACCAGTTTTCTTCCTTTGAAAGAAAGAAAATCCTTTCCTCTGGAATTCCAATTTCCTTCCATACCTTAAATGATTCCTCATCTCTTGGCGCGTCCTTGTCCCCCTTGAATAGCGTTACATAAATTCTCTCTTTCTCCAATCCCAGCCATTTTTTGGATGTAAGGAATTCATAACTCATTTCAATTGCTTCTCTCTTGAAGTAGTCTCCCAGACTCCAGTTGCCTAGCATCAAGAAAAAGGTTAAGTGGCTGGCATCGCCTACTTCTTCAATATCATTTGTCCTCAGGCATTTCTGTACATTCGCTAACCTTTTTCCCATTGGATGTTTTTCTCCCATTAAAAATGGAATCAATGGATGCATTCCAGCAGTAGTGAATAAAACGCTTGGGTCATCCTCCGGAATAAGTGATGCAGAAGGAATTACTGCATGCTTTCTTTCCTTAAAGTAATCCAGGAATTTCCTGATTAATTCCTCATGATCCCACATAATAAAAAGAAAATCAATAATAACAAATAAAAAGAGTTGTTTTCAAGAGGTAATAGGCAGTATGAATAAGATAATTAAATTGATTGCTTTCATTGTCTTCTGTGAATTGGTCGGAATAATTGGCTCTTTCTTTACTGCTCCATCCATTACTTCCTGGTATGCTGCAATCCAGAAACCCTTTTTTACCCCGCCTAACTGGGTTTTTGCTCCTGTATGGACAACCCTGTTCCTCTTAATGGGAATCTCGCTCTACCTTGTATGGGAAAAAGGCTTAAGCGATAGAAAAGTAAGAATAGCTTTATCTGTTTTCGGAATCCAGTTAATCCTCAATATTGTTTGGTCGCTGCTATTTTTCGGTTTGCAGAATCCTTTCCTTGCATTCATTGAAATAATCCTTTTATGGATTTCAATCCTTGCAACAATAATCCTTTTTTACAGGATTTCAGTTAAAGCTTCAATCCTGCTCATCCCCTATATTGTTTGGGTTAGCATTGCAGCCTTGCTTAATTACAGTGTATGGATATTAAATCCGTAAAAGAAACAGTAATTTTCCGAGCCCTAGCGGCTTATTAGTGCGAAGCACGTACTACTGACCGAAGGGAAGTGTACTTGGCAGTTTTGCCGAAGGCAAATCCTACTACCGACTGAAAGGAGACAGTAGTGAAAAGTGCCAACTGATAATTTTCAGTTTATGGGGTATCTCAGATACCCCGACGCTGTAAGCGTAAACCGATTTGCGGTTTTTGTTGAGCAGTGAGGAGTAAGCCGTCTTTTGTTCGCCAAAAAAAAATTAATTTTTTTGGTTACCAGCATTCACCTGAGCGCCATTGAAGGCTTGCACCAGCTTCCAGCGCGTTTCATCCTGATTCAAGGAAAAACTCTTTTTCCAGTCATCGTTTTTTTTTGTTCCTTGAATTGGTGTCGTTTCTGTTCCGGAAGCCACCCTTTCAGGTGTTTTAATTACAAACTCCATGAGTTTGCGGTGGACGGACTTTCCTCAACAGCTTTTTCCCAAAAAGCTGGCAAAAAGCCATCGGCAGCCGGTCTCTCACTACTCAACATTAACAATTATATTTAGAATTATATTTAAATTTATTGAAATGCCTAAAAATCGCGTAATTCATCAATCCAGGGTTAAACCAATGAGAGGCGACGGGCACTCATAAATCAAAAGAAATCCAATAATTAATCCTGCTCAAAGAGGTATTGAATCAGCAAGAAGAAAAAGAAAACATTTTGGTTTAATGACTAAAAAGTTTTCAATAGAACAAAAAGTGAAATTCTGTTTAGAGGCAAGAAAAGGATTGGGGAGAGTAATAGATTCTTTAATTGAACTGCCGATAACCCCAAAAACAGAAAAAAATTTAGGGGAAGCCTTTGATTTAATGCATTTCTTCATAATACGAAAGAAAGGATTAAAAAAGAAATAAACTAATCAAATCATTAACTTTTTATATATAAGTCTATACAAATTTTAATTGGATTTAAAACGTTCTTTGGAGGGATGAATTAAATGAATGGAAAAATAATTGCGTTAATTATGCTGGTTTCTTTACTATTATTTTTAGGTTGTACTCAGCCTCCAACTCCTCCTACTGGGGAAGGAAAGGGAGTGCTTGTATTAAAGGTGACAGACAAAAAAGTTGAAGGTTTAGAGGCCTTGAACATCACTGTTTCCGGAATTGAATTGCATAAAGCAGATGAAGACGGAAACTGGATTGTGTTTTCAGAGGAAGAACAAACCTTTGATTTAGTTCAATTGCATCATGTAACTGATGTACTGGGAGAAACAGAGTTAGATGAAGGAAAATACACTCAAATTAGATTGGATATTACTAAAGCAGAAGCCACAATTAATGGAGAAGTGGTTTCAGTAATGGTTCCAAGCGATAAATTGAAGTTAACGCATAACTTTGAAATTAATGCTGACGAGGAAACAGAATTAATCCTTGACTTTTCTCCAGAATCATTGACTCAGGCAAACGATAAATATATACTGAAACCAGTTGTAAAGATTCTAACTCCAAATGAATTCGAGGAAAAAGTGAAGAAGGAAAAAGAGGAAGAAGAAAAGGAAAGTGAAGTAGAATTTGAATCAATTGAGCAAGGCTATTACAGTGGCTACACAGAAGCAGAAAACATAGTGATAAAGGATAACGAAGAATACGGGGCAGTATGGGGCCAGATTCATTCAGGAGCAACTCCTCCAATGCCTCCACCAACAATTGATTTCTCTGAGAAAATGGTTATTGCAGTATTCATGGGTGAATTTAATACTGGCGGTTACAGTATTGAAGTAACCAAGATAACTGAATCAAAGAACAAAATAACAGTATACGTTACAAAAACCTATCCAGCTCCAGGCGAGCCAGTTACTGCTGCATTCAGCCAACCCTACCACATAGTAAAGACTGCTTTAAGTGAAAAAGATGTTTCCTTTAAGGTAAAGGAAGTAAAGGGAGAAGAAAGGGAAAGCTATTGTGAGAAAGACAATGACTGTTCTTGTGGGGTAAGAAAAGATAGTGGAGAATGCTTTTACGGAAACAAGGAATACGTTGATACAACTACTTCTTGTCCTGATTACTGTACTGGCATTGTAGGAAACTTAACTATTAAGTGCGTGGAAAATGAATGCAAGCAGGTTTCAACCGAATTTGAGCCAGAAGGAAAAGGGACCCTAAAAATTTATTTGACTGACCCTCCTCAGAACAAGGATACGAATTATTCTTCCTTGGATATCACTATTTCAAGAATCGAAATACATAGAACTTCTTCAACCGAAGAGGGAAAGAAATGGTATGTATTCATGGAGGAAGAAAAGACCTTTGACTTAATTCAGTTAGAGAACGTTCAGGAATTATTGGGGGATAAGACACTTGATGCAGGAAAATACACCCAGATAAGACTGGACGTAATAAAAGCAACAGTTACTCTAGTAGATGGAAACTGTGTTGATTCAAATTCCATTGACTCCAATTCAACTGATCCCTGCACTTATGATGTAAAGATTCCCTCAGAGAGACTCTATTTAACCCATCAGTTTACAATTGCTGCTGACGGGGAAACACAGTTATTGATTGACTTCAAGAGAGAATCAGTAAAGAAAGCAGGAGACAAATACATTATGAGTCCGGTAATAAAAGTCACTACTTTAAAGGAACCAGAACCAGAAGAAGTTGAATGTGATGCAGAAACTCCTTGCGATGAAAACAAGTTATGCTGTAGCAATGAATGCATTACTCCAGAATGCGTGATTGACGCAGACTGTAACGATACAAATGAATCAACTACAGACACATGCATTAACTCCAATACATGCAATGCAGAATGCGAGAACGAGGTAATAGATAGTCTCTGTGGCAATGCAGAAATTGATGCAGGAGAAAATTGTTCGAATTGCCCTGCAGACATTGCCTGTGACGCCAATCAATTGTGCTGTAATGAATCATGCACTGTTCCGGCATGCGCAGTAGACTTAGATTGTGATGACGAAGACGAAACTACAATTGATGTATGCCTTGACGCAAACACCTGTAATGCATTATGTAGCAATGCCTATGAAGGACAATTAAAGGAATTCGATGTAAATGCAGATGTAAATGAATTCCTTCCAAATGAATTCACTGTAAGACTGAGTGATACACTAAAACTAAACATTACTTCATTAGACACAAACCACAATATCACTATTCCTGACTTCAATATTAACACAGAACTTCCATTTGGGGAAATAACTATAGTAGAATTCGTTGCAGACAAAAACGGAACATTCTCATTCCATTGCAGTTACCATCCAACCATGACAGGAACAATAACAGTAACAGAATAATCTTTTTCTATTTCTTTTTTCTTTTTTATTTCCAGTAATCTAACAGCCACAGCATTATTGCTTTCTGTGCATGAAGCCTGTTTTCTGCCTGGTCGAATACAATGGATTGTTTTCCGTCAATTACTTCTGCTGTTTGTTCCATTCCTCTCATTGCAGGCAAGCAATTCATGAATACTGCGTCTTTTTTTGCCTTGCTCATTAATTCATCCGTTACCTGGAAAGGAATTAATTGGTTTCTTCTTCTTTCTTTTTCTTGTTCCTGTACATGGTAACTCATCCAAGAATCAGTGTAAACAACATCTGCTTCCTCTACTGCATTCACTGCATTATTGAATAACTCAATTTTTGCTCCAGTCTTTTCTGCAATCTCTTCTGCTTCCTTCAATATTTCCTTTTTTGGCTCGAATTCCTCTCCTTTTGGAAAACCAATCTTCATATTCATTCCCACTAATGCAGTTCCATGCATTAAAGAATATGTTACATTGTTGTTAGCATCTCCCACATAACTCAAGGTTAATCCTTTCAGTTTTCCTTTCTTTTCCTTTATTGTCTGCAGGTCAGCAGTAATCTGGCAGGGATGAGCTATATCACTTAATGCATCAATTACCGGCACAGAAGAATTTTCAGCCAATCCTCTAATATCTGCCTGCTTATACATTCTTGCCATAATGATATCCACGTACCTTGAAGCAGTCTTTGCTGTATCGGAAATGGATTCCTTTTTTCCCAAAGGAGAAGTAGCAACATCATAATAAATTGCATGCCCTCCCAATTGAGTCATTCCAACCTCAAAACTCACTCTTGTCCTGAGGGAAGGCTTTTCAAAAATCATTAAAAGCGTTTTATCCTTCAAGGCATCAAAATACTTTTCAGGATTCTTCTTAATCTCAATTCCCTTTTCAATTAAAAATTCCATTTCCTTTGGCTTTAATTCCTTCAAAGAAAGAAAGTGCTTCATTCTCTCACCCCCCATTCCAATAAAGAAAGAGAAAAACAATTTTTAAATTGCTCGCACAGAAAACAAGGTTATGTATACAAATAGCTTCCGCTAACCCTGTCTAATTTTAATTAAATTTTTTTCCAGAATTAGAAAAAAAATTTTGATGCATTGGTATGAAACCCAGATTAGAAGATTCTCTCGAGTTCTTAGTAGCAGTCAGCTGAACTGATCGCCGAAGCTTTCAGCTTACACTTCTGCCCTATCAAGCTCCTATTTTAGGAGGACTCTTGTCCCTATTTCCTTTTTCCCGCAGGAAAAAGGCTTTCAGGAGTGATTGCTTCTTTTCAGGGACTTCTTCGAGCTTAGATGCTTTCAGCTCTTATAAGTTCCGGCGTAGCTACCCAGCAGTGCCTTGTCAGACAACTGGTAAACCAGTGGCCAGGGCCCATTGTTCCTCTCGTACTTAGTGGACCTTCCCCTCAAGCAATCCACATTCCCAACAGATAGTATCCAAACTGGCTCGCACCGTTCTCAACCCAACTAACGTAAGACTTTAATGAGTTAACACCTCCACCCTTGGCTGCTTGTGCACAGCCAGGATGTCTTGAGACGACGGCGAGGTCGCAAACCGCGGGGTCGATGTGAACTCTTACCCGCGACCACTCAATTACCCCCAAGATCAGTTCACTGTCAGACTAGGCCCCCATTAAAAGGGACACTAGCGTTCGCTAAACCCAAGTTTCCTTTCCGCGTTCCTTGCTGTGCGGAACACGGTCAAGCCTGCTTTTGGTTTTGTCCTTGACGGCGAATTTCTGACTCGCCTAAGCAGACCTTTGGACACCCCTGATATCTTTTCAGGGGTGTACCACCCCAGTCCAACTACCCATCAAATGCTGTTCTTTTTCAAGTTAGCGATACGTTTTTTGAAGGATGGTGTTCCACTTTCGTCTCCACAATTCCTGACGAAACTGCTTCGAAGACTACCATCTACGCTGGACACCAAAACCCATACCACAACATCAGACTGTAGTAAACCGCTGTGGGGTCTTCTCTTCCCGTTGGAGATTCGAGGCATATTCACCTCGAAGTGAGTTCATCAGGTCTAAGTTAGGGACAGCGGGAATCTCGTTACTTCATTGGTGCAAGCCGGCAATAAACCGGCAAGGTATTACGCTACCGTGAGAGCCTCAGAGTTAGGCCCGCTCTTCACCAGCGCTTAGCTCTATTGAACTAGAGTTTAACGTACTGGCAGTGAGCAGAAGTCAGCCCCTATACACACCGTTACCGGCTGGCAGGGACCTGTGTTTTTAGTAAACAGTCGGACTCCCTTTGACATTGCAACCTGCAATTACACATCGCAGGCACCCCTTATACCGAAGATACAGGGCTAGTTTGCCGAATTCCCTTAACTTAGTTTTCCTGTCACGCCTTAGCTTTTTAGGCTAGGGGCACCTTTCTCGGTTCTTGGTACGGACACACAAAATCCTTACTGTTTCCCTTTTCACTGGCTCCAGGTCTCAACTGAATACTGCTACTATTCCTGGATTTAATCTCTTTCTCACCATTACAGTTCTCCAGAGATTTATTCCAGTTAAACATTCCGACGGGAATGCTCAGTCTAACCCAAAGCGTTAGAAAACAGTCTATCGTTACCGAAGAGTATTCGTGTGGTACAGGAATATGAACCTGTTTCCCTTTCGTTTGCGTTATATTAAAAGCAAACTTAGGATCGACTAACCCTTAGCTAATGATTAGCGCTAAGGAACCCTTGCCCTTTCGGCGGAGGAAATTCTCATTCCTCTATAGTTATTACTAGCGCGAGGATCCATTTTCTTGACAGATTCACGAGTTCTCTCGAACTCGCTTCAGCTCTATCAAGACACCTCTCTACTGAATTTCTCTTTAATCAAAGAGAATCCTTTGGTATCGGCAGCTGGTTTAGCCCAGATCATTTTCAAGACCTTTGACCTCGGTGGGTGAGCTGTTACGCATTCTTTAAAGGATGGCTGCTTCTAAGCCAACCTCCCCACTGTCTTAGGACAGAGATGCTTTTCGTGTTTACACTTAACCAGCATTTATGGGCCTTAACCAAAGTTTAGGTTGTTCCCTTCTTGGATTAGAGGCTTACCCACTAACCCCTACTCTAACCTTCTACGACGATAATGGATTTGGAGTTTGACAAGAAAGGGGGAGGTTTCCCTCCAGTACTTTCTAATCAGTATCTCTACCCCATTATCTGTCTCCGGTTAGGCTAGCCTGAGGGCTAATTCGAGAGGAGCCCGCTATGACCATGTTCGACTGGCATTTTACTCCTACTCCCTGGTCACCCGAGCAGATAGACTAACAACGGTATCGGACCTCCATCATTCAGTTGAATGACTTCATCCTGCCTAGGAGTAGATCACATGGTTTCGGGTCTCATCCGTGTGACTCAAGCCTTTTTGGACTCACAGCCTGACAACAAGAAGTTGCTGCGCTGTCTTGGTTTCCCTACGGCTTCAAGCTTTAAGCTTTTAGCCTTGCCACACAAATGACCTCCCTCGCTCGTGATTCAAGACGTACGGCATGACTCTGATCAGTTTCTCTCGTACTATAATGTCTCCATTATTTTCCTTCGAGAAACGTCTTTTCTTTTAAGCCATGCCTTCGTGTAACCGTATAGTTTCAAGTGCTTTTCATTCCCTGCTAAGGGTGCTTTTCAACTTTCCTTCACAGTACTAGTGTGCTATCGGACTTAAGACGTATTTAGGTTTAGGAGTTAATGTCTCCCATTTTTTCACGCAATATCCAATGCATGATACTCTTGAACTACAAGAATCATCCCTTGAAATTTTGCTTACGAGACTATCACTCTCTTTGGTATTCCTTTCCAGGAAACTTCAGCTAGTCTCTCAGGATGTACTCGTGTCACACCACATCTCCATGAAATTGCTTCCACGGATTCAGTTTGACCTGAGCTGCTTTCGGTCGACCCTAGTAACAGCATCACATTTGTTTTCTTTTCCTGCAGGTACTAAGATGTTTCAATTCCCTGCATTGCCCTTCTCCGAAGAGAATAATTCAGGAATCCCTGGTTCAAAGATTGCATGCATCTCGCCAAGGCTTATCGCAGCTTGCCACGCCCTTCATCAGCGCTTAAGCCTAGTTATCCCCTATACGGCTTATAGAATTCTTCTAACCTGATGAGTCTACCAATGCATCAACTGTCACGTCCAGTTGACAAACCGCAGATCTTCGCGTTATTACCTCGCTTTCGTTCGGTAATAGGATTTCCTCGCTTGCGCTCGGAAAACTAATGCCAACCTTTCGTTTTATTCAGTTGCTTCCCCCGAGAAAAAACTCCCGGAGTGCTTCACCAATAAAAATTTAATTAATTGATGAACATGATATTTTTAATTTATTTTTTTATTTACTTTTCCTTTCCACTTTCTTAATCAATTTCCTTTAAAGGAAAAGGTATCGGAAAAACCTTGGTTTTTCTGATATGGACTCAAGGGGATTCGAACCCCTGGCCTCCTCGGCTTTTACAACAAAAAATTATGACAATAATTTTTTTTGCCCTCTTGAGGGCAGATTGTCAACGAATCTTTTCGTTGGTGCAAACGAGGCGCTCTACCAAGCTGAGCTATGAGCCCAATCAAACTGTTGCACTCAATTCAATTGAACCCATGCCCTTTGCTGGAGAGCACAGGCCAATCAATTTTTTTTAGAAAGAAATGAGTCTTTTTTTTTGGCTTGAAGCAAATCCAAAATTTTTTGAACCTAGGCCGATACTTCCGTTGAGGGAGGTATCGGAACCGTAGGTTCTAATGAAGGAGGTGATCCGTCCGCAGGTTCCCCTACGGACACCTTGTTACAACTTAGCCCGTCTTACAGAATTTAGAATCGTTGCAACCTATGATGACTACAGCTCATCCAAACCCTACTCAACTGGCTTGATGGGCGGTGTGTGCAAGGCGCAGGGACTTATTCACCGGGTGATAGTGACACCCGATTACTGGGGATTCCAACTTCACGAGGATGAGTTACAATCCTCGGTCCGAACTGAGATTGAGTTTAGGAGATTATCTTCTCTTTTCAGAGTCGAAACCCATTGTCTCAACCATTGTATGCCGCGTGTTGCCCAGGAGATTCGGGCCATACAGATCTACCGTTGCCCACCCCCTTCCTCAAGGTTGCCCTTGCAGTCTCCCTAGAGTGCTCCTCCTGAAATCAGGAAGATTGCAACTAAGGATGTGGGTCTCGCCCGTTGCCTGAGTTGACAGGACGCTTCATAGTACGAGCTGACGATGACCATACAACACCTCTCAGCGTGTCAGGTAAGCCCTTCAGACTGACCATCATTCTGCTGTCGCCCCTGGTGAGTTATCTGGCGTTTTATCCAATTAAACCGCAGCATCCACCCCTTGTAGTGCGCCCCCGCCAATTCCATTAAGTTTCAACCTTGCGATCGTACTTCCCAGGCGGCGGACTTAATGGCTTCCCTTCGGCACCCCCACAACACGTGGTTGCTAGGACACCTAGTCCGCATCGTTTACGGCTGGGACTAACCGGGTATCTAATCCGGGTCGCTCCCCCAGCTTTCGTTCCTCACCGTCAGAGCCGTTCTAGTCAAGCGCCTTCGCTACTGGTGGTCCTCCTAAGATCTTAGCATTTCACCGCTACCTCAGGAATTCCCTTGACTTCTTCCGGTCTCGAGTCCAACAGTATTTTTGGCATTTCAATGAGTTGGGCTCACTGATTTCACCAAGAACTTATTGGACAGGCTACGAACTCTTTAGGCCCAATATAAATGGACACCACTTGTGGAGTACGTTTTACCGCGGCGGCTGGCACGTATCTTGCCCTCCACTTATTCGTAAAGCTTTTTTGACTTCACAAAAGTTGGCAGAGCCAACACTTGAAATCCCCTTATCACGCTTTCGCGCATTGTAAAGAATTCGCAACTGCTGCACCCCGTGGGGCTAGGAACCTTATCTCAGTTTCCTTCTCCGGGCGCCCTCTCTCAAGGCCCGTATGGATCCTCGGCTTGGTGTAGCAATTACCTCACCAACAACCTAATCCATCGCAGTCCCATCTTTGAGCGAAGCTGTCTGCATGAAGACAGTTCTTTTGAGAAATAGAACATTCCAGTTTCTATTTCCTATGGAGCATTAGTCCCAGTTTCCCGGGTTTTACTCCTCTCAAAGGCAGGTTGACCACGTGTTACTGAGCCGTCTGCCACAGTTTCTCATAACTGAAACTGTTAGACTTGCATGTTTGAGTCGAATTTCAATAGCAGTATCCGCCAGCAGGATCAGCTGGTATCTATTGTGACCGCATTTAAAAAAAATGGAATTGGTTTTTTCGAACTTGCTTCAATTAACCAATTGACTCATTTCTTTCCAGCATCAGATTCAAAGCAACTTGAATCCTCATCTTCATGGATGCAGATGCATCCATTAAACATAATTACTTTTCATTAAAACACTCACGTGTTTCTCTAAGCAATTCAATTGCCAACGATCGATCGCGAAATAACGGCAAAAAAACATAATTCGGGCAATTATCGGGTTTTTTTACCGTATATATAGTGTATTTTATTGTTTATAAATCTATCGCGAGCCGAATTTTCCCTGATTTCGCCAATAAAATCAGTGAATTGAATTAGATTGAATTCAATTAATAAATTGTTTTGTTTTTTCCCTTTTTTGAATACTTATTTAATGCTTTTCTTTTACATAGCTAATGGGAATTTAATTAATTTTTTGGAGGGGGAAATTTAATGCAGGCTGAAGTAATTGAAAAGATTGCTGCATTGATTACTGCTGCTTTTGGGTTGGTTGCAGCGCTTGCCTGGAATGACGCCATCAAGGCTTTATTTAAGGAAGTGTTTGGGAGCGCAGAAACACTGATTCCAATGATGATTTACGCAGTAATAATTACAATCATTGCAGTTATCGCAACAATATGGATTGGAAAGATTGCAGGAAAAGGAAAGGCTTCCTAGAATAAATAAAATCAATTCTTTTTCCTTTCTTTTTCTTTTTTTTCTTTTAATTGATTTGTGTTTTAAAAGTTATCTGTGTTAATTTATTTTGGAATTAATTATGTCTCTGGCGAAGAAGTTTTATGCTTTAATTCTTTTAACTAAGCCATTGCAGTGGAGTAAATCTTTTGCGAATATGCTTATTGGTTCGTTTATTGCTCTTTACCTGTTGAATGGATTTGTTAATTTCACTAACTTTAATCCATTTCTTTTCCTTCTTGCATTTTTTGCTGTAGGGCCGCTTTTGTGGGGGGGATTTTATGGATTCAATGACTGGATTGACAGGGAAAAAGACAAACTGCATCCAGTGAAAAAATCGCGTCCCATTCCTTCTGGATTAATCAATGAAAGACTTGCATTAATTTTTTCAATTACTTTGGTTTTAATTGCTTTCTTTATTGGATTTTATTTCTTTTTTTACTTCAATAATTTCCTGTTTTTAATTTGTTTAATTGCAATGACTGTAAACCAGTTCCTTTACTGTACTCCTCCAGTACAGTTAAAGACAAAACCAGTCCTTGACTTAATTTCAGGCTCCTTAGTTAACCCTTTTTTTAGGTTCTATTCGGGATGGGTTTTGTTTATGCATGCATTCAATGCTCCGTTGCTTTTATTGTTTTTTGTTTTGGGCTTGCAGTTTTCTGGCTATGCATTCTATAGATTGAATTCAAGGGAATTGGAGAAGGAATTGAATTTCAGGAGCAGTGTTGTCGTATTCAGTGAAAAAACAATCAAGGCAGTTGCTTATTTGGTTGGATTAGTTGCAGGGATTTCTTTTGTCTTAATGTGTTTAACTAAAGATTTTTTTCCTTCACTGTTGTTTCTTGGAGGGCTTCCTTTAAGGTTTTTATCCTTGGTTGTTTTCAGTTTACTGCTTACTCCGTTTTATTACAGTTCCATTAGAAATCCGACTGGAATGAATATACGAAAAATGTATTACGTGATTTACTTTCATGTAATTGCATTTGTTTTGGGATTTATTTTATTGTTCTTGCTTTTTTGAAGTGAAATGAAAATGATTAGAATTGAATTGAGTTCGATGGCAGTAAATGAATTCAATTATAAGGAAAAGATTAATCAATTCAGGAAAATAATTGAATCAAACGGATTTGAGTTCGGTTTTCAGATTCATAATAGAACCACTCCTCA
Organism: archaeon; assembly: GCA_043815885.1. Classification (GTDB taxonomy): domain Archaea; phylum Iainarchaeota; class Iainarchaeia; order Iainarchaeales; family 1-14-0-10-31-34; genus JBDRIL01. Next base: position 28,824 of record JBDRIL010000014.1, read on the forward strand.
ATTATTTGAAAGAATTCTTGATTTGAATGAATTGAGTTTTTCTTTTCATGCTCCAATAAATGAACCTCACTTCCTTAACCTCTGCTTAAAGGACAGAAAGGAAATAAAGAAGAGAATTGAAAAACAATTGAAGTTAGGGAAAAGAATTAATGCAAGGTATCTTGTTTTCCATGGATTTTATATGACTGAAATAGAGCTTCCAAACATTCCTGGAAAGACATGGGATTCAATCCAAAAATCAGTTCCAAAAGAATTCACTGAAAAAAGCTTTCCCGAGAAAAGTTTTTTTGAATCCTCTTATTTCAAGGAATTGTTTGAGAGAGCTTTGTCCAACCTTGAATTAGTGAAAGACAGTAAACCTGTTGCTTGTGTTGAGAATGACGCTGCATTTGTTGGTTTGGGGTTGCAAAGGCCTCAAGAAATAAAGAAAGTAAACGTTCCTTTGTGCTTTGATTTAGGGCATTTCTGGAGTTCTTCATTAATCCATGAATTTGATTTGTATAAAGAATTAAAGGGAATCGCAAAAAAACTGGAAATCCATGCCTCTCACCTGCAGTTAAATGAATTCACTGCACTAAGTCCAAAAAAAGAAGTCTTTGATACGCACAACCATCTTTACTGCAATCCTTCAATTGACTTAAAAAAAGTAATTGAGATTTTAGTTGAAGCAAACTGCAATAACTTTGTTTTAGAGATACTGGAAGCAGACAAAAAAGATTTAGAAGTATTGATTGGAATATTAAAAGAAAAAAGAGGGGATTAGCTCTTTGCCCTCTTCTTGAGGTATCTTTTCTTTCTCTTCTTTCTCCTCATTTTCTTTTTCTTCCATTTCCATCTTTCTCTTGATTTAGTCTTCTTGAACCTGCTTGAATCCTTGCTTTTTGTTCCCATTCCTTTCACCAAATAATTTGATTACAGATTATATCAAAAGACATTAATTATGACACTTTTTTTAATGTCTTTTGATAGCTATCAAAGGGCAAATTTTGTTTAATTGTTTATGCCCTTTGATATTACTCAATAAAAAATAATTTAAATCCTTTGTAATAGCAATTTATTGCATATTTGGGGGGAAATTGAATGAAGACTACATTAAGTTTGATTAAGGCAGACATTGGCTCTATCGGAGGCCATGTAAAGCCAAGCAATGCAGTAATAGAAAAAGTAAAGGAAGTCATTTCAAAAAGCAATTTAATTAAGGATCATTTTATTTTTTTTACTGGGGATGATATCTCTATTTTAATGTCCCACGATAAAGGAAAGGACAGCGATAAAATTCACGAATTGGCTTGGACTGCATTTATTGAAGGAACCAAGATAGCAAAAAAGCAAGGGCTTTACGGCGCAGGCCAAGACTTGCTTAAAGACTCTTTTTCCGGAAACGTTAAGGGAATGGGTCCAGCAGTAGCAGAACTTGAATTCAAGGAAAGAGAGAACGAACCATTCGTTTTATTTGCTGCAGACAAGACTGATCCAGGCGCTTACAATCTTCCTCTTTACCTTGCCTTCACTGACCCAATGCATTGTGCCGGATTAATGCTCAGCCCAAAAATGCATAAAGGATTCAAGTTCACTGTAATGGATGTAAGCTACACAGAGGAAGACAAGTTAGTTGAATTAAACACCCCTGAAGAGCTCTATGACTTGGCTGCATTGCTGAGAGAAACAGACAGATATGTAGTTGAATCAGTTCATTCCAGAGAAAATGGAGAGGAAGCCGCTTCAGTCAGTACAACCAGGCTCCACAATATTGCAGGAAAGTATGTAGGCAAAGACGATCCAGTAATGCTTGCCCGTGTCCAGGGAGAATTTCCTGCAACAGGAGAACTGATTTCTCCTTACACTTACACTCATTTTGTTGCAGGTTTTATGAGAGGCAGTCATGTGGGACCGCTAATGCCAGTAAGAATGAACGCAACAATCTCTTTCTTTGACGGTCCTCCAATAGTTTCATCTATTGGTTTTTGCGTCCACGAAGGAAAACTAACCGAACCAGTCGACCTATTTGACCATTCCTTTTGGGACCACATAAGAACCAAGGCATCAGAAAAGGCTTTGCATATCAGACAGCAGGGCTTCTTTGGTTCAGCAATGCTCGGAATGAATGAATTAGAGTATGGTGGCATAACAGAAAAATTAGACAAGCTTCATCCACGCTTCAAAACACGAGTAAAAAAATAATCCACCTTCTCTTTTCTTTTATTTTTAATAGAAAGCTATTTAAACCTTTTTGTCTAAGAACGTATATTGAATGACTAAATGTTTTAGTCAAAAAACACATAATGTTAATCAATTTTAGGAGGTGTTTAGATGACTTTCTGGCTTAAGAAATGTTCTTGCGATCCTTTTGAGGAAATGCACAGAATTCTTGATTTTCCGGTTTCCACTAAAGAGTCTTTTATGAGGCCTTTGAGTGATGTCTGGGAAGACGAGAAGAATGTCTATGCTTCAGTTGAATTGCCTGGTTTAAGAAAAGAGGACATTGACATCAATGTCACTGATGAAGGAATTGAAGTAAAAGCAGAAAAGAAGGCAGAGAACGAGGAAAAAGACAAAAACTATTACAGACTTGAAAGAAATTACGCTGGCTTCTATAAATTCATTGCATTGCCTGAAAACGTTGACTCAGAGAAAGCTGAAGCTTCTTACAGTGACGGCATTCTTGAAGTAAAGATTCCAAAAACAGAAAAAACCGAATCCAAAAAGAAAATCAAGGTAAACTAATTTTTCCTTCTTTTTTCTTTTTTTTATATTTTTTAATAAAAAACTTTAAATACACTTAGGACTTATCTATATTCATTAATCTATTTTACATAAGAGAGGTGAAAAGAACTTGAAGTGTAAAAAAATCTGTTTTGCAGTAATCTTGTTGGTTGCATTGATTGCAATGACTGGTTGTACTCAAGACACCCCCACTGGGGAGGCAGCAAAATTTCGTCCAATGCAGCCTTTAAACGATCCTCCTGTTGTTGAAGCTGGCGGTCCTTACAATACATATATTAACCAAGTAGTTTATCTCACTGGAATAGCTACAGACTCTGATGGAACAATAAAAGATCTTTACTGGACTCCTTTGGCAAGTGATTGCAATATCCTTCATGAAGATATTAATGGATTAAATACAAGTTATGCAACAAATACAGGGTTATTTGTTTGCAGAAGCACTGGAACAAAGACAGTAAGACTAACAGCCAAAGACAATTTGAATGCTGCTTCATCAGATACCGCTATAGTAACAGTTTCAGAATATAATCAGTATCCTCTTGCAAGCATTATAGGAGCTCCTTATGATGGAAACGTAAACATTTTTATTTCAATTTATGGTGAAGGAACTGATTCAGATGGAACGATTTCCAGTATTTTTTGGGATACAAATTCGGTCGACTGCAATATCTTTAATGAAGACATCAATGGAATTGGTACACCGTATGCAACAAACAATGCAGAAATAAAATGTTCTTCAACAGGAACAAAAACAATTACATTAGCAGTAATAGACAATGAAGGCGCCTTAGACACAGACACCGAAACAGTAGAAATACATTAATTTTTCCTTCTTTTTTCTTTTTTTATCTTCTGTAGACAGTATCGTGGTGTTTGAATTTATCGAAGATAATGAACTTTTCTTTTTTTAATACCTTAAATAAAAGAACAAAGCTTTTTGCAATATGGACTCTCTTGTACTCATTTAAGTTGTAGCGCAGATTCTTGTAGTGGTCTATTGTTATTTCATCTGAATTAATTATTTGTTTGATTTTTTTGTTCAATATTTCAGTAGTTTTCTTGTCTCTTTTTGCTAAAACCTTAATTTCAGCTCTAAGCTCATCAGATAAGTAGAATGAAAAACTCATTTATTCGCCTCTGCATAAATCATCTAGTTCTTTTAAACTCATTTTCTTTAAGCCATACTTCTTTATATGTCTTTCACAGGATTCGATCACTTCTTTGATGACTTCTTCCTTTACTTCTTTTTCAATAAATTCATCTCCGTATATTTCAGTAAACTTGTCTAAGGCTTCCCCTTTATCTTTTAACCCATATTTCTCTTTCACTACTCCAAGAACCCTGCTGGAATAATCCTTAACCTTTATATTCATTGTAATAGTTTTCCCCATATAATATCACCTAATATAAACTTAGTTCAACTAATTTATAAACCTTTTTACGCAAAAGAAAAAATGCTTTTCTGAATTCCTTTCTCTAATTGAATGAATGCCTGTGCCTTTCTTGTAATCAATCCGATTTCCTTTAATTCCCTTAATTCCTTGAATTTCTTTTCCTCTCTTCTCTGAATGATTTTTTCAACTGTTTTGGGGCCGATTGCTGGAACCCTCAACAATTCCTCTTTGCCTGCATTATTTATGTCCACTGGAAACATTCCTTCATTCTTTAATGCAATTTCTCTTTTCACGTCTTTCCCCAGAGGAAGGAATCCTTTCTCATTTAATACACTACTGATTTCCTTTTCACTGAATCCATAAATCCTCAACAGCCAGTCAACCTGATAGAGGCTGTATTCCCTTGATTCATTCTCTGCATTCATTTTTTCCATTGGAGTTCCCTTTATTGGCTGAAATGCAGAAAAATAACTCCTGTAAAGCAATGTATTCTCATAGAGTGAATTCATTTTCTTTATTATTTCCTCATCCTTTTCTCCTGCTCCCCCCACCATAAATTGAGTAGTGAATGAATGCACTAATCCTTTTCCTTTTGCCTCACTAATCCATTTAATTCTCTTCTCCAAGTCATTGAAGTAATCCTTTGTGCTGCCTAATTCACTCAAATACTCCTTGCTTGGTGTTTCAATATTCAGTGAAATTCTGCTTGCAATTCCAGCCATCTCAAATATTTGGTGCTTGGGAGTTGAAGGAAGCACCTTTAAATGAATATATCCCTTGAATCCATTCCTCCTGATTATTCTCGCGCTCTCAATCATTTTTTCCGTTGTTTCTTCAGCATTTTTGGTTACAGCAGAACTAAGGAAAAGACCTTCCACTATTCCTCTTCTCCAAAGCAATTCAAAGCCATCAGCCATTTCAAGAGGGGAAAGCTCTGTTTTTTGCTGTTTCCCGCCTGAATTAACGCAATACCTGCAGTCATGAATGCATTTATTGCTCTGCAATACCTTCATTAGCCTGCATGCCTCGCTTGTTCCACTACAATCATGAACAAACTTCTCATATTGCAGAGGAATCCCTGCCTTTCTGAATGACTTCTGTTTCACTCCACCGCAAGAATCCCACGAAGCAGCATTTCCCAAATTATTCAATTTATCTAAAAGCATTTCAGTAATAAAAAGATTGTTCTGCCCTTAAATGATTTCCAGAGACCTCATTTCCCCTGAAAAAAAGCAAAGAATTAAAATAAATTCCAGAGACAGTTATATAGAAGAAGAATTAATTTGAAGTGATTGAAATGCGTTTACCAAGACTTGGATTGTTTCAGAAAAGAAGAAGAGCTAATCTCCCTAGAAAAGGAGGGGAACGTCCTTTTGAAATCGCTCGCAGATGGAAAAAGGGAGAAATGCGAAAAGGAGATGTAAAGTCTGTTATGGAATTTAAATTAAAAGGTCTAAAACCTTATAGTGGAGAACAACTAGAACGTGTTTTAGAAAAACACGATGCAATTGTGAGAGGCAAACCAGAAGCCCAGAATTTTAGAAAATATTTTGGGACTGAAACTAAAAATTCAGCAGAGCTCCTTATCTTAGCTAGAAAGATATCAGTAACCCAAGAAAGGATTAATCTAAGCTTAAAGGATCCCAAAATAAAATTAGAAGCAAATAGAAGAAAAAGTTTAGAATTTTTGAGTGGGTCGTTAGGTTTAGTACTAGCTGCTTTGAAGGACCCTCTCAGAAGTAGGTTAAGAAAAGACGCAAAGCATTAAAATGTATTTTATTGTGTTGCCGGAACCAGCCATGGATTTTGTTCTGCGTTCCACCACCAACTTCTTTTAGGGAACAGTTGTTTGACAGTAGATTTTGCAGCTTCTTTTGCTAAATGTTTTCCAACTATTTTTTCAATTTCTGGTTCAATTGATGCAGCAAATTCCCTTCCACTTATACCTCTTGAGAGAGCCATTTCGTATTGTACTTCAGCCAGTGGATTGCCTGTTTGAAGATAATATGCTCTCCATTGCAATGCTTCTGTGTATGATAACTCTGCCTCGCTTATGGCTACAGCTCTTGCTGCATGTGCCGCCCTTACTTCAGCAGCAGCTTCTACTGATAATAGGCCCATAGAAGCGAGTCCAATAGGGCTCATGATAGCTCTTACAAGACCAAAAGATACTTTTGCTCCTACTGCATAGTCATTTCTCCCCAGCATAACTGCTTGTTCTACTGTCCAGTCTTCCCCGCCTTTAAGGAATCCGTGAACATGTTTCAGTAGTGGAACATTCAGTGTTTCCCATGCTTTTGTATCTGCCAACAACCCAGGCCCCTGAGTAATAGTAAAAGCAGACATTTGTGCTCCAAACATTGCTCCATCCATTTTTGATGGCATTGTACCCCAGTCTGTTGTACCTACCTGCCCGACATATGCTCTCTGCCCAAAACTTCCTAAATTAACTTGAGGTTGTGCCAATCTTTCCTCCATTCCAGTTGGATCCACATACTTTAATGGATTATTGGAAGTATAAGTGTATTTGTTTTGGGTTTGTGGTTTAGTTTGTCTTCCTGAAAATGAGTCAGCAGAAATAAATCTTCCAGTATTCGGATCATAGTATCTTGCTCCGTAATAATACAGTCCAGTTCCTTTATCTAATTCCTTTCCAGTAAAGAAAAAATCAGTTGGATTTCCTCCGTTGGAGGAAAGAACCTCTCCAAAGACACTGTAGTTTTCTTCTGCAATCTTCTTTCCTTTTGAATTACTCATTACAGAAGTGCTTCCTAAATTATCTGAATGAAAGTAATAAACTTCGCTTGGTTTTTCTGTTGTCTTCATTGCAATTCTCTGATTGTTTCCATAAATATAGGTATTTTCATTTGTCACTATTCTCTCTCCCCAGTCTCCGTCACAGTTAGCATTCACTGGAATAATTAATGCAATGAATAAAGCCAAGAGCAAAAACCATTTCAATCCATTTTTATTCATTCTTTTATCCTCACTGCATATTTTCTTCCATGAAAGATTTTGGGTCTCCTTTACAGATCCATTTCCTTTCCTTTTCCTCATATTTCTCGTACACCAGGTTTCCCTTTAAATCGTAAACATAGTAACTCTTCAACCCATCACTGTCTATTTTTTTCACTCTTCTTCCAGTGTAATCATAAAAGTATTTTTCGTTTTTTCCGTCAGGGAACTCTACTTTAATCAATTGGTTTTCATGGTCATAAAGGTAATTTGTTTCAGCTGAAATGAATTCCACGGGTGACTGGGAATTATATATTTCGAAAATTTCATTTGCTGTTAATGCTTTGTTGAATACCTTTACTTCATCTATTGTTCCCGGGAATACACTTCCTCCATACTCTTGATTTCCCACTATTAGGTCAGCACCTGAATTCTGTGTGGTCATTGGCTTATATTCCTGATTATCCAATACTCCATTCACATATAATCTCAAATAACTTCCATCATAGGTGAATGAAATATGATACCATTCTCCTGCATTCCAATTATCTTTTTTTGAATTAATCCCATAAGGAGTGCCGCCATCTTCGAATACATATCCCTGCAGATAGACTTTTTCCTGGTCTAATGGTTTGACAAATCTTAAAATATATGCATCAGATTTCCTGACTACAGCGTTATAAATGTTGTCGGGCTGTACTGCAAATTTAACCCACGAACTAACAGTAATTCCTTCACCATAATTCAGGCTATCGTTATGGTTTACAGTTACTCTATCAGAATTTCCGTTAAAGCTTAATGCAGTTCCTTCTCTTCCACTCACCCATTGCGCTCCAATAATGCTTCCATTATTTTCATTACCGCTCGCATCAAATGCAGTGCTTCCTGAACCTTCATTTAAATTGAAGTTCAACAAAGGAAGAGTATTATTTTTTTCTTTAACCATATTTCCGGTATCATCATAAAATAATTCAGTGAAAGAATTATCCTCCATATCATAAATTCTTCTCAGCCTGTTTGAATTACTTCCTCTTGCAAAACCTGATTTGGATTGCTTGCCTCCCTTTGCTGTTAAGGCTTTGTCATAGATTACTACTTCATCTATGTCTCCAGGGAATCCTTCAAGCCATCCCCCGCCAAAATAACCGTTTCCTATGTAGAGGGGCTGGGTTCCGTTTGCCATTCCCACTGAAAGATAATCATAATTATCTATGTATCCGTCCACAGCAAGATATATTGCGTTTTTGTTGTAGGCTAAAGTGATCTCATACCATTGGTCGTCACCCCACCACAGCTTGTTCGAAAGAATGCTGTGAGGGTTTCCTGACTCATCAAAAATTATTCCCTGTAACTGCTTTAATTCCGGGTTAGATTCAAGTCTAGCAAATCTTAAAATATATTCATTATCTTTCTTTGCTATTGTGCCGTAACCAGTGAATGAATCGATTGGCCCGGAAAACTTAATCATTGCATTGATCCATATTCCGTCCCTTACATTAAGGCTGTTATCATGGTTAACTATGACTATGTCTTGATTGCCTCCGTCAAACCTTAATGCATGGCCGCTTCCATCATAACCAGTAACCCATTCCGCTCCTTGGATTGTTCCATTGTTTCCTTGCCCGCTTGAATCATTTGCCGTGCTTCCAGAACCTTCATCCAAATGAAATTCAAGGATTTTTTTAGGGGGCGGCAGTAAAACATTAACCACTGTAATGGCTTGGTTTTCCTCTCCCTCACTATCAATTGCATTAAGTTCAATTGTTTTTTCTCCAACTGTAACACAGACAATAGTCAAATGAGTTATTGCCTGGTTTGTTCCAAGGCCTTCAGTGTAAGAACTGACTTCACTGCATTCTGGAACGCCTGAAACATTCCACCAGAATTCCTCTATCACTGCTCCTTCATAAGCAGTGGCTGTACCAATTAATTCAATTTCTTCATCCCTTAAAACCTCATAAGGTCCTCCGTCGTCAAGTACTGGAGCTAACTGGTATTCATAGACATAAGAAGCAAGTGAACCATTGTCCGTTAATTGAATCCTGTTTCCAACCCTATCGTATGAATGAATTAATTGAATGTTTGGAGTCTCTGAATAAATGTCTGCTGTTTCAATCCTGTTAAGGGCATCATAGCCATATTCAGCTATCAGGTTTGTTCCAACAGTTGGACTGTTATACATGTACTCCAGATTTCCAACTTCATCGTACTCAAATGCCCTCTGAAATATAGCGCTTTTTCCTTTTGCTGTATTAATGCTCTTCAATTCATTTTCTGGATAATATTCATAGGAAGTATTTACATTGTTTGCAAATGAAATCCCTTCAATAGCATAATTAGAATTATAACCATATGAAGCCAGAGTCATTCCCTCACTTAAATCCTCAACAAAAGCCACTTGATTCAAGTGATTGTAGTTGTATTTTAATTCCATTCCATTAGGATAAATAACTGTTTCAATATTATCGGCAAAATCATAGGTATAGAATGAATCAAATTGCCTTCCATCAATCACTTTTCTCTCTATTGAAATCCTTCCTCTTCCATCATAACCATAAAAGGTTTTTCCGCTTGCATCACTTACAGCGCAAAGCATTCCAACTGAATTCAGGTTTCCATTCAAGCACTCAAATCCTGCGTCATTTCCATCATAATAATATTCAGTATCCCCTCCTGCAGGATAATCAATTAATGTAAGCCTATTCAGTTCATCATAATAATAAATTATTGTTCCGTTTCCAGTAGTTTTTTCTTTCAGGTTTCCTGCATCATCATAAACATAATCAATGGTTCCAGAATCAGGATGGAATTCCTGCTCCAGTCTCCCCAAAATATTGTATTCTCTGCTGTTGTAATGGTTTTCTGCATCAGTAACTGAAATCAAATTTCCTAATATATCATATTCATAGATATTGGTATTCCCATAATTTACTCCGTCAATTGAATATTCTTCCAGTTTCACTAAATTATTGAATTCATTTATAGTGCTTCTCTTGTACTGCCCTTTCTCGTCTTTAACTGTAGTGGTTCTCTCTCCATCAATCACTCCGTAAACTGTTTCAATGAATTCAGTGCTTCCAGGAGGAATGAATCTGTAAGTCCTGCTTAATGGGTCTGCATAGTATTGGTATTCAGAAAAATAATTCTTTCCTTCATTTTCATAGTAAGGCTTATACGCCTTCCATAGCCTTCCAGCAGAATCAAATTCCTTCTCAGTAATTATGTCTCCTCTTCCGTCATAATTCCTTATCCTGCTGAAATAATTTCTCCCCAATCCATCAAAGAAATCAAAAGTAATGAAAGTATTCCCGCCATTTATTTTTTGCTCTGTTTTAATATAGTCTGATGCAGTTTTACTTATGTAATAATCGTATTCAATTGAAGGTGCTGCCTCCATTGGTTTTTGAATTGAGTTGATCCTTCCAAACTCATCATAACCATAAGTAGTTACTTGATTATTAGGATTTGTAATGGTTTCAACTGAATGAAATAATGGATGATAAGTAAAAGAAGTTTCCTGGCTTAATGCATTAGTAATGCTTTGCACGTAAGCGTAATTGAATAAAGGGTCATAGTCATAAGTTGTCGCGTTTCCTATTGGGTCAGTTAATGTTCCAATATTTCCATAGTCATCATAGTCTGAATAAATTGTTTCAATCCATTCGTCTTCATAAACTTTAGCTCTTTCCCTTTCCTTCCATAAATACAATCTTTCTCCATCGTATCCCGTGTATTCATATTTCCTCCATTTTTTATACACGCCATAAACATCATTATAGACATCTTGAATAGATGTTTCATCTGGTTGGCTATACATGTGTTTTTGTCTTGCTAGGACATAGTATCGTGAAAGAAAGTCTGAGGCAAGCGGATAGAAGATATACACTATCTTATGATTACTTCCCTCTTTGTAGGTATCTATGTTGGATAATACCTTGGCGTCATTCCAATTAGAATAATATGCGTTTATGTTGTCATACCATCTTTCCTCAATCGTTCTGGAATAATTTGGGGGGTTTAGGACATCATATTCTGTTTCAGTTGTTTTATATAATTGTTTACTGTAAGAACTGTAAAGAGTATACTGCCCGGAAGAACCAAAATACCTGTTTTCTGACTGTAACCCCCATCTATTATACTCATAATCATTTTCTTTAATTAGATTCCATGATTGATCGTAATATGCTTCCTTTTCAATCATCCCCCTTAATCCATCGTCGTCAGCCGAACTATACATTACTAGTTCAAAAGGCCAACCATTGTTTGGGTTATCCCCGCCATTAACACTCCAGTCCCCTAAGTTAAGGATAGTGTTTTGTATCGTGTAATTAGTGTTTGGAGGGGCATAAGAATAGTTTCTCCTGATATTTCCATTTGGCCAGGGAACTTGTTCCGTTACTTGAGGATAGTAAACGTAAAACAATGAATCGTCTTCCAGAAAAGGATAGTATTTATCATTATTATCTGGATCGTATTGCGGGTCATAGAATAAACCATGACTGTATTTCTTCCATTTCACTGGCACACCAGAAATAGCTCCGTCTCCATATGAATAACGGTAATCATATGCATTTCCTTCAACATCAGTAATCGTTATCTTGTATACCTGCACCCCTCCAAAGAAATAAGTTCTTTCTCCTGATCCAAAGTTATGTGAAAAACTGTCATCGGAATAAAAGAATTCCTGTACTGCTCCATTAGGATAATAAATCTTCTTTAATGAACCAGAGTCTCCAACAGAATAACTGCTTGCATACCCGACATTATAGCAGTCCGTTCTAAGACAATAATACCCAAAAATGTCTTCATTTCTGTGTTCTAAACCAAAAATTCCGGTGCAGGGAACCACTGGAGTTGAATTGTATTCAAACTCGTATGCAGGAAGCTCAGATGTCGCTCCAGAACTTTTAATAATTATTTTCTCCAAGGTTGTCTTCTTTGCTGTAGCAGAATAAATCGGGTCATTATTGCATTCCCCTAAAGAACTTGATTCCGGGAGGTATTGGAATTCTGCTTCACTTATGCTTCCTCCACTTGGATTGCTTCCGCTTCCACTGTAATTGTAGAGCTTTACTTCCTTCAATCTCTTCAGTTTTTCCTTCATTGTGTAGTCTCCGTCTTCCCCGTAACTCCATTCACTTAAAGTAATATAACTGTACATTGTTTCTCCCTGGAATTCATCTTCCAGAGTAAATTCTGCTACATGGGTTGGAGTTACAATCCTGTAAGGATAAGTCATTTCCCTTAGAGAGATTGGAGGGCTGTAAGTGTCTGGATTCGCTTGATATTCATACCAATCAAAATTAAATGCATAATGATATTGCTTTACCGGATAATATTCTACTGCAATCCAGTTTCCTTTATTGTCTGTTGCAGGATTAGGTGAATTCAGTGGATTCAAATCCCCAGTAGCATCAACATAATCAGGGGAAAGAATTGCAGTTAAAAGCCATTTAGTGTTGCGTGGCGTCCATGCCTCTGGATGATATATTGACATGTTTCCATTGGAATAATAATCAATTCCATTGCTTCTCAAAGCCAATCCATACACATACCTTGTCCCGTCCTCTGCATAGTAAATGAATTTACTGAAGTCATATGCATCATGCCCTAAACTAACCACTTCTCCCTCTAAATCTTCGGGGAGATACTTTGCAGTGGACATGAATTTAGGGTTTTGATGGGCATACCCCGGGTTTCCTGGCTCATAAGCATAGTTATAGACTTTCCTTGAACCAAAAGGAGTTGAAACAAGATATGCATCAGGAATCGGGTCAGCGCCATTCTCATATATTGAGCCATTCCATGAAGGATTAAAGTCATATATATTCAATGGAATTCTTGTAACTGAACCTATCTCTAAATCCCACCCCAATCCAATCCATGAAGCTTCCTGCTTTACCTTTACCCCTGACTTATAATGCGCTACTAAAGGTAAATCCAATCCATTCCTTCCATTCACTGTAAGCAATGGAATATTCAGGCTCATGTCTCCAGTGAAATCAATGTTTCCTCTCTCAACTAAATCCAGTGCAGTAGCCTGTGGCGGGACAACCAATTCATTGCTTGTCTTTGAATCAATTACCTTTCCTTCAACAGAAGCTTCCTCCAATCCCGCAGAATTCTCACTTCCCTCTTCCACTGATTCATTTGCAGGAAGAGACTCATTATTTTCAGTTAATTCACTGAGATTTTCATTTGACTCAATTAATTTCCTTGAATCATTTAATTCAGAATCAGTAATTTCAGGGGTTTCATCTACGGCAATAACTACCCCGATTAAACCAATGAATAAAACAAGCACCATTCCAAAGGCAAATAAGTGCTTTATTAAGCTCCCCCCTACTACTTCAAAGTAGTAACAATAAAATTTTTTATGTATAACGGTTTAAAAAATAATCGGAACCTATTTGGCCTTAAATATTTTTCCATGGCCTGGGACAATCCATTCAGCCATCCCTAAAACCTTTTTCCTGCTTTCCTTTAATTTTTCTTTATCGCTTGCATAAGGGTCATTTTTCGGAAACCCTTTTTTCCAGAAAACGTCTCCGCATACAGCGACAACTCCTTTCCCCGTCTTAATAAAAAGCGTTATCCCGTCATAACTGTGCCCTGGGGTCTTCATTACCCTGATGTCTTCAGTGAAAGACTCCTTCCAGTCTTCAACTTCATTTCCATTCCATAACCCCCAGTACTCTAATGTCTTTGCTTTAGGAAACATCCCTATATTCCGGTAATGGTCTAAATGAGAGTGAGTTATGCAGACGACATTCACGTCACTTACAATTAATCCCTCTTCCCTCAATCTTTCAATAATCATTTCCTGCGCCTCCACTACCCCTGGATCCACTACCATGACTATTCCATTTCCCTTAACAAGAGTAATTGTTGGACGCGTCTTTTCCTTTCCGCCCTTCACTTCACCCGAAACATATCCCTCTATCAGTACCTTGACTTCAGCCATAGCATAAACCTGCAATAAGGAATTTATTAAGTTTTCTAAAAACAACGCACTAACAAACTAATTCCATTACATCCAACTAAAGCAATAAAAATAGAGGTAATGCTCCGACCGAACAAAAACCGCTTTCCCAATGCTCTCGCTTCTTTTCTTCGGTCGATTTATTATTCATTTATTAGTATAAAGTCATTAATTAATTTATCGTTTTAGGGGGCTTTGCATAAGCTTCAATAAAATCTTTGCCTCTCTCCCCGTATGCATCACCAGTAAAATTATACTCATTGAATTTTAAAGCCTTCTCTAAATATTGCCTTTGAGATGGCTGTGTGAAAGTTCAAATCTATATCAAAAACTTTTCCGTTTTGGTTGTCTGGCATTTCAATGAACACATTGTTTAAGTTATTATTTTGAGTATTGTAAATTATTCTAGTATAGTCGCCGGTTGGTGTTGTTTCATCGTAATCTGAAGAAACGTATTCTTTGTTGAATTTGATATTGCTTTTGGTAAAACTGTCAAACTTATTCAAGTTTGGCAAAAAACCTTCCGCCCAGCTGTTTGTGGTAAAAATCCTTTCTAGCATCTTCTCCAAGTCAGTTTCGTTTTCAAATTCATCTATTCTTTCTCCATTGTTAGCGATTCTCCAGAGCATGTATTTGTCTCTATCACTAAAAGTGTAGAGGCCTTTGGGGCGACCAGGACTCATAATGCTGTCATGAATAGGGTTGTGTTTTAAGCCAAAAACGTGGCCCGACTCGTGCACTTGGTTGCCAATTAAAATATTTTGATCATAGTAAATTAGAGTGTGGTCTTCAGAAGGAGACCCGCCTAAAAACTTTATTACACTACCTTGTGCAGCTCTAGAGATCACCATATCTCCATAACTCATCCCCCAACACACGCTTGTTATGTCTGCGAATCCCAAAATCATACAACCCATTGAAGGCTCCCCTAATCTTGTATCCGAAATAAAAAATCGCATTACCTCGTCTTGGCTACTTACTGCTGTTACATGTCTATACAATTCATCTTCATCATCTTGCTCAACAGTTTCAACATTTTCTCCAACAGGAAAATAGTCTAACAACCTAGCTCGGTAGTTGGAATAATTTTCGTCAGTTTTTGCTTCCAAGTCAGCTAATTCTCCTATCATTGAAGAGTCAACTTCGAAAGAGAAATTAATGGAAGGAATAGCTGTTGTTAATTCTTGTTCTACAATATTTAACTGGTTTTGCAATTCAGCTAGCCAGTCTACTCCTGTGTCTTCTCGTACAATGTCTCCGTATCGCATAAGTTTGAATCTGCTAACTTTATCGCTTAGCGGATAAAATTTAATATTTGCTTGACCCAGATCGTAATAGTCTATGCTTGGAATTTCAAAAGTATTAATACTTCCAATGTAATACCATCTAATTCCTTGCCTTAAAATTATTATCGTGCTGATGTCGTATGCTTTTCTTGGGATAATTGCGTCTAAATTTTTTTGAATAAAAATTGATCTTTTAAATGGAATAGTTTCCCCCGAAGTTGGAGAATCCTGATAATATAGAGTTATTGTATCCCATGATTCTTCAAGTGCAAAGCCTTCTTCGGTTTCAATAATGTTTTGTCTGAATGTTTCCAAATCAGAAGCTTGGGCATCAATCAGGGAAAGAAAATCGGGGTCAGTGGACAGGATTTCTCCCTTTTTCTCCTGCAAGTATTCAAAAGCCCTTTCTATTTCGTCTTCTGTTGGAATGCATTCTCCATTCTGACATGTGGTTTCTTCAGGACAAGCGGTTACAGAACTCCATTCCAAACAAGAATCTGAATCGTAATTTCCGCACGTTCTGTAGCCGTTGTCAGAGCACTGCTTCAAACCTTCTTGAGGGCACTCATTATAACAGGTTATACAATCATTATTTTCTTGGCATTGGTCTGTTCCTGGTCCTTGCACTTCCACACATTGTCCAGTAACACATTCCATGTGCATTTCTGGCGCTTTGCAGTCTCCCCCTTCTTCTATTGGGCAGTTGTAGTGGTTTTCGCCTTTCTCACATATGCCGTTACCACATACCGGTGGTCGAATACAACCGCTTAATAAAATTGCCGCAACGGCTAAAGCAACAACCAAAATTAAATACAAATTTTTATTCATTAAGATAAATAATAGTTAAAATAATATAAATACTTTATGTGTCAATCCCTTTTTTTTAATCCTTTTTTAATTCCTGTACTGTTTCTTCAAATATTTCCGTGAATTTTGTTTCTTTTAATAATTGTTTTAGTTTGTTTTCATCCTGCCTTGTTTTTAGTAGTTCTCTTATGTCGTCTTCATCTTTCTTGATTTTTGATTCTAGAAAGCTTCGTTCGGCTCTTGTTGCTTCTGGTGTCTTTAATTCGAGTTTCCTGTCTCTTAGTGCTTTTACTTTGTAAATCAGTAATAGTTCTGGTGCAGGAATTCTTGCTGTTGTTCCATTGAAGCGGTATTCTTTTGAGTTTTTTTCTAATAAATTCCAGGGCACCTCGATTCTTTTTTCTTTCAGGATGTTTTTATTGGAGTAAGACGCGGCATCAATGTAAATTCTTTCTGTTCCTTTCTTTGTCTTTATTTCTTTGAAGTATTCTTTCGTTATTATTCCTGTTGACTTAAAGTTATTTGCTTTATAGTATGGAATTAATAGTGAATGAATTGCCTGTGTTGTTGGAAATATTACATCAATGTCTATTGATTTACTGTATTTCGTGTACGCCCATACTGCCCATCCCCCAATAATTATTGGATGATAGCCATACACTTTATTGCACCATTTAATGAAGTTAATTAATTCTTTTTGTGATGCATTTAATACTTCTGGGTAATAGAGTCTAGCCAATTCTCTCGCCAAACATTTTTTCTATTAATTCTTTTGAAGTGTATGCCTGGTTATTGCAGAACAAATCAATTATTGTTCTTACCTTGCTTGTCAACAACATTTTCCCTTTTTTTTCAATGTCTATTTCAAGGCATAAGTCCGGCTTATAAGCATTGACTCTTGTAAGGCCCTTTGATTCAGTCCTGAGTTCTTCAAGTAATTTCCTGTCTTCAGAGTAAAAATTTATTGAAGGGTCTTTATAGTAAGAACTGTATTCCTGCAATGCAGTAGTAGTGCAAAAAACGACTTTTCTTTTAATTAATTCCCTCATTAAAGCCTCAGATTTAGGCTTAAGGGAAAATGACTCAATTAAATTGTTTTCCATTGACCTAAACAAGTTAAATAAACTGATTAAGTCAACAGGATTTTGTACACTGTATTTTGAATTCTTTTTTTTGATGTAGCCTTTGCTTTCCAGTCTCCTGAATACTTTGCTGACCCATCCCTTTGAAACCCTGCTCTTGTCTATGACTTCCTTTTGAGTGAATTGCCTGTTCTTCAAAATAAAGTTAACTATCTTATAGGTTTGCTCGTTGCTTAAATCAACAATTTTATCCATTAAAGACAGCCCTTTAGTTAGTTTCTTATAAAGGAAACTATTTACTAATTAGGAAACCAAGTATTTTTAAAGATATCTTCAAAAACACAATCATTTCTTTTTCAACCATCTAAATAACCTTTAATGTCATATCGCGCTTTATATTGTTTTAAGGTTATTCCTTGAGGCTTCTGCTTTTATGGATTAAGAAAATAAGATTGCTCCGACCGAGCCAACAGAACTTATTGCGTTTCCTTAACTTAAAAATAGTGCCACACTGCACCTCGGTACTCTATTACGTCTTTGTTATTAATGATTATTTCGTTTTTTTCTGGTTTTCAGTGCTCGCTATTTCGTGTAACGTTAACCTCATCATCGCCTGTCAGACAATATAGAAGATAAACGATTTAAATGCCTGTTTTTGTTTTATTTCACAGGAATTTCTTTGAGTGTTTCGTCACTTACTTTTAGCACACGCTGTGCAATTTTTTTAATGAAATAACGATCGTGTGAAATTGCTAAAATTGCGCCGTCATAATTTAGGAATGCGTTTTCAATTATTTCGCGTGCATCAATGTCCAAGTGGTTTGTTGGCTCGTCAAGCAACAGAAAGTTTGGTTTGTCAATAAGAATTTTAAGCAGTGTGAGTCTGGACTTTTCTCCCATGGATAATTGAGAAATTGGTTTGAACACTTCGTCGTTTTCAATAAACCCCATCATGGACAAGTGTTGGCGCGTTTTAGCTAAATCTTTTAGCAAAAAATATATTTCATCATATGCTGTGGCGCTGGTTGTTAAGTCTTTTAGTTCTTGGTCTACGTAACCGAGTTTTACTTGTGGATCTAAAATTACTTTTCCTGAAATGGAAGGAATACGTCCTTCAATGGTTTTGAAAAGAGTGCTTTTACCAATTCCGTTTTCTCCGATTAAAATTATTCGCTGTTCTGAACCTACATTTAGGTTGATATTAGAAATTAATGGTTTTTTGTATCCGATAGTTAGGTCCTTTAGTTCTAAAATCACGCCTCCATGAATTGGTGAGGCATCAAAGTGTGTTGTGAATTTTGATTGGTCCATATCGGGTTTTTCAATGATTTCACGTTTTTCAAGTAATTTTTCACGGTACTGTCCTTGTTTGACTTTTTTGGGGCTTTTTCCAATGCGCGCAATCTTGTCTTTTTCAATTGCAAGGTATTTGTTTTCAAGTTTGTAAGCTGTTTTTTGAGCTTCAAATGTAGCTTCACGGGTTTTTAAGTACGCTGAATAATTGCCGTTGTATTTGCTCCATTTTCCTTTTTCTATTTTTATTATTGTGTCACACACGCGGTCCAAAAAATATCTGTCGTGCGTGACTACTAGTATGGTTCCTTTAAAGTTGCGGATATATTTTTCCAAAATATCAAGCCGCTTAAAATCCAGATGATTTGT
The DNA here is from genome assembly GCA_043815885.1 of archaeon. Lineage (GTDB taxonomy): Archaea > Iainarchaeota > Iainarchaeia > Iainarchaeales > 1-14-0-10-31-34 > JBDRIL01. The sequence continues at coordinate 47,716 of JBDRIL010000014.1, forward strand.
TGGTTCGTCAAGCAGTAATAAATCTGCATCAGAAGATAAAATCTGGGCAATGGCAATAATTGCACGCTGTCCAGTGGAAAGTGATTCAATTGGTTGGTCAAGCCAGGATTCTTGGACCTCAAAGGTTCGCAAAATTGAGTTAATTTTTGTTGAACGGGGTGTTTGCTGTTGAGTTATTTTTGACTGCAGTTCCACGTAGCGGTCTGTTAGTTTGCTTACTTGCATGTTATTGTTTTGATAAATTGCCTGGTCTGAAAGTTTTTTTTCAATTGCCTGTAATTCTTTTTCAAACTGGTTTTGATGATGTATTGTAGCGCTTTTTTCAATGATTTGACGCACAGTTTTGTGTGGATCCAAATCAATGTGTTGTGAAAAATAGGCTGCTTTGCCGGTAAATTTAATCTCGCCAGTGTAATCCATTTGACCCAAAATTGCTTTGAGAAACGTTGTTTTTCCCACGCCGTTTCTACCAATGAGTCCGACTTTAGAACCGTCTGCGATTCCCACACTTTCGTCAAGTAATATTTCTTTTTTGCCAATGGAAATCGAAATGTTTTTTATTGAAAGAGACATATTAAACTATTATTTATGCAAATCATTTAAAACATGAAAATGTGATTTGGTTTTATTAAAAAATTATGGAATATTTTTATGACATTCTCCAGCAAATTCTTTGGCGCTTATTATGTGTTGGAAAAACATTAAACAAAAAACATAAACCTTAACTGAAATCAATTTAAAATAATTTAAAGAAACAACAGCACATCATGGAAATTACCTATGTTATTGCAGATAGTATTCATAGGTTATAACCTCATCATCGCCTTATGTATCGTATGGTGTTAATGCCTTAAAATTAACGGTTTTTATGAAAAGAAGCATCCTTGGGTTTTTGAGATGGTCTCTTCGAAAAAATGTTCATGCAAGTAAAAGGGCTTAAAAACACTTTGCCTCTTTCTTTAAAAGAAAAGGAGGTGGCTTGGAATGGAGCTAGAGCAAGTGCTGGCGCAGAGCCTTTTCGGCAACACTGTTGAACAATACCTTTTTGCATTTGGTGTTTTCCTAGCGGTCATTTTCATATCCTTTGTATTCAAAAGATACTTTTTGTACATTTTAAGGAAAGTGGCTTCCAAAACCAAGATTGAATACGACGACATGATAGTCGATATGCTGGAATCAATAAAGTTCCCTCTTTTCATAATTCTGGCTTTCTACATAGCACTTTGGTTCATTTCAGTGCCCCAGGTAATCACCGATGCCTCATATTACTTGCTGTTTGTTAGTGCATTGTATTACCTAGTAAAGACCCTACAGGCAACAATTGACTTTTTTGTGGTAGAATACCAAAAAAAAAGCGATAGGAAAAGCAGGCTTGGAGGCGAAAGCAATGCGCTAAAATATCTTTCGATTGTTGCCAAGTTCCTGCTGTGGGCCTTTGCTGGTCTTTTCTTCATCGCAAACATTGGCATTGAAATAACGCCTTTAATTGCAGGGCTTGGAATCGGAGGCATTGCCATTGCGTTTGCCCTGCAAAACATTTTGAGCGACATCTTCAACTATTTTTCAATATACTTGGACAAGCCCTTCATGGTAGGCGACTTTTTGATAATTGGCGACGACTTGGGCGCAGTGAAAAAGATTGGTCTTAGGTCGACAAGAATTCAGACCCTTAGAGGCGAAGAACTCATTGTCTCAAACAACGAGCTTACAAGCACAAGAATCCACAACTTCAAGAAGATGAAGGAAAGAAGGATAACTTTTACTTTTGGCGTAACCTATGAAACGCCAGTCAAAAAGCTGGAAAAGATTCCTCTAATCGTAAAAAAGGCAATAGGCGAAGCAAAGGAAACAAGGTTTGACAGAGCGCACTTCAAGGAGTTCAGTGATTTTTCACTTAACTACGAAATAGTTTATTACATGCTGAACCCGGACTACAACCTTTACATGGACAGGCAACAGCAAATAAACCTGGCCATAAAAAAGGCCTTTGAAAAAGAGGGCATAAACTTTGCTTACCCAACACAGTTGCTTTATACAAAGAAAGCTTGAATTCGCGAAGCAAATTCGCTTTTTTTCGCAAAACCTTGTTGAGGATCAATTACTATCAATGCTTTTTTCTTCATTTTATTCAACTTCTATATTGTGTAATTGTTGATTACCTCATTATTGCCTACTTTAATGTATAGAGATTATTGCTTTAATTTATGGGTTAAACTCGTTTTTCTTCTTTACGAACAAATCAATTAGTTTGACCCATTTGTCCTGTGTTTCGCCAGTATTTTTCAGTAGAGTGGGATAGTGACCTGAAAAACCATCCTGTGTGCTCTGTCATTTTCGTTGCTTTTGGCTTTGCCTTTACCCAGGGCCTTTCGGTAACTTCCAGCCCAGCTTTCTGAGGTAAATAACAGCACAGTGGGGCGAACAGTTTAGTTGCCCTTTATATGGTGGCTCAAAAGATTTGCCACAAGTTATACATTTCATCAATCAATCACTCATTTGTCAGACCTTTTGGCTTGTTTTTGGCCTAAAGCGCCAGCTGCTGCTCCATTTCCTTGGAAGTGTTCTACGGAAGCCGATTAAATGTACAACAGCGTAACACTTATAAAGAATTTGTTAATAGAGTAGGACTAAGCGAGGTTTTTTGTTGACAGTTTCAGATTCAGATGAAGGTGAC